>VEOV01000090.1 GCA_012026855.1 Geobacter sp. | reverse complement strand
CTATGATTTCTACCTGAGGGAGCGGGATATCCGCCTGGAGCAGCTAATTGCCAGTCAGCGCCGCCAGCAGGAGATGCTTGCCAAGGAGGAGGAGTTCATCGCCCGTTTTGCTGCCCGGGCTTCCCATGCCGCACAGGGGCAGTCACGGGTAAAGAAGATCGAAAAGATTGAGCGGATCGAAATCCCGGCCGAGCAGCGCACCATCAAGTTCGAGTTTCCAGACCTGCCAAGGAGCGGCGACGATGTCATCAAGCTGGACGCCCTGAGCAAGGTTTGGCAACTGCCGGAAGGTGGCGAAAAATCGGTGTTTGGCGGTGTTTCCGGGATGATTCGCCGCGGGGAGAAGGTGGCCGTTGTCGGGGTAAACGGCGCCGGCAAATCCACTTTTCTCAAATGCCTTGCCGGCCAGACCGAGCCGACCAGCGGCAGCGTGGTCATTGGCGCCAATGTCAACCTCGGTTACTTCAGCCAGCATGCCATGGAAGTTCTTGACCCGTCGAAGACAGTCTTTGAAACGGTGCAGGATGTGCTGCCACGGGCCGGGATCGGCGTAATCAAAAATCTTTGTGCCGCTTTTCTCTTTCCTGGCGATGCGGCTGACAAGCGGGTGGAGCAGCTCTCCGGCGGTGAGCGGAGCCGGCTGGTATTGGCAACACTCCTGGGGCGGCCGATCAACCTGCTCATTCTCGATGAGCCGACCAACCATCTTGATATCCAGTCGCGGGAGATCCTGCTGGAGACGCTGAAGGAGTTCAGCGGCACAGTGGTGCTGGTCAGCCATGACCGGCACTTCCTGCGGGCCCTGGTCAACCGGGTCTTTGCCATCGACCATGGCGAGATGCTTACCTATGAAGGGGACTACGACTACTACCTGCACAAGAGTGGCCGGGAGGCCCATGGCGGGTAATCTCCGGGGCTGCCAAGTCTTTTTTTCTCATTGATTGGTTATAACTGTTTTTGCTCTGATGCCGTTTGACAAAGCGCCAGCTATGGGTTTATATAAATGGTATTACATTTTATATGGAGGCTTTAATGAGTTTCAAGAGTATTGTTTTGTTGATTGCCGGTCTGGCGCTGACCGGCTGTGCTGCTCCGAACTTTACCGCCAAGGTGACTGTGCCGGCAAATTTTACCGAACCGTCACGCTTTACCAGAATTGCCGTCCTGCCTTTTGATGGTAAGCAGGGGGCTGACATGGCAACTGAGGTTGAGGGGATGCTGGCGGCAATAACCCTCAATGATAAGCAGCATTTTGAGCTGATTGACAGGCAGTCACTGTCAAAGGTCATGGATGAGATGAAGTTTGGTCAAAGTGGTCTGGTTGATGCCAAGACTGCTGCCAAAATCGGTAAAATGGTTGGCGCCAATGGAATATATACCGGCAAGATTTCCGAATATACTCATAATGACAGCCGCTATTCGGAAAAGAGATATAAGGATAAACGTGAATATACCGTGTCATGCACCAAAAGACAGGGTCATATCTCATTTACCCCCAAACTGGTTGAAGTAAGCAGTGGCAAGATCATTTATGCCAATAACATCAAGGGCACTAAAGTTGACCATAATTGCAGTGATTCGGAATCATCCCTCGATTCCGTTGAAGAAATCATGCGTGGTGCCAAAGCCGATGTACTCAGCCAGATGCGCAAGGATGTTGCCCCTTTTGTTGAAAATGTCGTTATTTCTGTCGTCACTACCGATGAGGGGCTTGGCTCGAATCCTGCGCTTGAGGCAAAACTTGAAAGCAGTATTGCGTTTGCCAAACTGAACAGGATGGAGCGGGCCTGTGAACTCTGGGATGAATTGATTGAGGCGGCCCCATCTGCTCCGGCAGCGATTCATAATAAAGGGCTATGCTTCGAAACTTCCGGACGTTTGGCGGAAGCGCTGCAGTTGTATAAAAAATCTGAAAAACTGATTCAGCCCCCCACCGGCGGCATAATGGAAAACCTGAAAGTTCATCCGAGTAAGACAATTGCCAAGTCGATTGACCGGGTTAATGAAGCGATCAAGAGGCAGAATAAACTCAAAACCCAACAGGCATCCAAATAGCTGTTGGCAAAGATAATGGTTAAATAAAAAGGGCTGCGGTTGCAGCCCTTTTTATTTGCATCTGTCAGAAGCCAGCTATTAGCGCTTTTTCTTCAGCACCACCCCTTCAGGCGTAAGTGTCACCAGTCCGTCCTTGTAAAGTCCGCCGATGGCTTTCTTGAAGGTCTTCTTGCTCATGCCGAGCAAGTGGAGAATCAGGTCAGGCGGGCTTTGATCGTGCAGCGGCAGGCTGCCTTCGTTGGCGGCCAGAGATTTCAGGATTACCTCTCTGGCATCCGCCACCCCTTCTGCACCGGTTTTACGCAAGGTTACATCCAGTTTGCCATCCTCCCGCACACGCTTGACATAGCCGGTCAGCTTGCGCCCCACCATGCTGCCGCTGGGGAGTTCATCACGGTAGAGCAGAGCCGGGTAGCGGTTGTTGACAATGACCTTTGCCCCAAGATCGGTCAACTGCCAGACCTGCAGCTGGACCTGATCCCCTTCCTGCAGTCCCGAATCTGACAGATCCAGACACTCATCGATGCGGGCGTTGGCAAAAGGGCGTCCCTGCTGGTCAACATCCACCTTGACCAGGTACTTCCTGCCGACGATCATCTTTTCAGGCTGCAGGCTGTAAGGTGCCAGCAGATCCTTGGCCAGACCCCAGTCGAGAAAGGCGCCGTGCTGATCCACCGACCGGACTGTCAGCAGGGCAAACTCCCCTGCCTGGGCCAGCGGTGGCCTGAGGGTGGCCTGCAGTTCATTTTCCACAACCTGGTAAAGAAAGACCTCCAGCTGTTCGCCTGGTTGGGCCAGGGGCGCTTCACGTTTGGGGAGATGGGCCAGTCGTTCCCTGGCTGCAAGCCAGATGCCTTTCTGGTCGATCCGGACGATGCTGAGAGTGTGCAGGCGGCATAATGCCAGGTTTTCCATGTTTTCCATCTGTTCCATCTGTTCTCCGTAAATCAGACTGAATTCCGTACCGGTAGTGACATAGTAGAGTGATTGGCGCTGGATGTCTACCTAAGAGGAGCAGTGACAGGCTGAGCCTGAGGCGGGTCGATCAGTTCAGCCGGCAGCAGCTGTATCAGGGGCTGCTGCAGCGGTTCGCCGCCATGCAGATGGCAGTTGACGGCCGGTACGGTGGCAGCGGTGAAGAACTCGGTTACTTTCTGGGGACAGCCTGTGTTGGCGGCTTCTTCGGATGTGGGGTCAATAATGACTCTGCTCACACTGTCCGGCTGGGGAAAGTCAGCCGCCGGCCTGGTTGCCACTGCCGTGCGCATGAACCGCTCCCAGATCGGGGCGGCAACTGCGCCGCCGGTAAAGCCCCGGCCATTGGAATGGGGCATATCATTGCCCACCCAGACTCCAGTCACTATCTGGGGAGTATAGCCGATGAACCAGGCATCGCGGTAATCATCGGTGGTGCCGGTCTTGCCGGCAGACGGCCGTTCCTGACTGAATTTCTTCAGCCCTTTGGCTGTGCCGTAGTTGAGCACATCCTTCAGCATGCTGGTGGTGATGAAGGCAACATCCGGGGTGATGGCCGGGGTGACTGCCGGCGGGAAGTCGGTAACGGCATTGGTGCGGCGGTCCAGAATCCTGATGATGGAGCGGGCCGAGGTGCGTTGACCGCCATTGGACAGCGGCGAGTAGGCCTGCACCATCTCCTGCAGGGTGACTTCTTCAGTGCCCAGGGCCAGGGAGAGGTCGCTGCCGTGCAGCGGCAGTCCCAGTCTGCCTGCAAAGGCGGTGAAATCTGTGACACCAACAGTTTCGAGCAGTTTGACGGCGATAATGTTGTTGGAGTGTGCCAGTGCCTGTCTGAGCGACAGGGTGCCGTACTGCTCCCGGCCGTAATTATGTGGTGTCCAGCCGGCATTGGTGACGCTGCTCCAGGTTTTCGGTTCGTCGCTCCAGTGGCTGGCGGCGGTTATCCCTTTTTCAACTGCCGTTGCGTAAATCAGCGGCTTGATGCTTGATCCCGGCTGGCGTTTGGCATACAGGGCACGGTTATAGTCGCTCTTGTTGAAATCAACCCCGCCGGCAACAGCCAGCAGATCGCCGGTTGCTACATCCATGCTGAGCAGTGCCCCCTGCAGCTCGGGGGATATTTTTCTGACCCCCTCAGCCAGAAACTTCTCCGCCTGGTTCTGCAGGTTCAGATCCAGGGCCGCCGTGACCTCTATGCCGCCTGCTTCCAGTATCCCTTTGCCGTAACTTTCCACCAGCCGGTTTTTGATCATGGCCAGGTAGTAGGGGGCCTGATTCGGCTGAGTAAAGGTGACCCGCTGCGCCCGGAGTTTTTTCTGCTGCCTGGCGGTCAGCTTGCTGGTGGCAACCATCCTCTGCAGCACAATATCCCGCCGCCCCGTTACCTTGGCTGCTTCGCCCCTTGGATTGTAGCGCCCGGGGTTTTTCGGAATGCCGGCCAGGAGAACAGCTTCCCCGTCGGTCAGGGCCTCCGGATTCTTGTCGAAGTACAGCCGGGAGGCCTGGGCAATGCCCCAGGCGCCATTGCCGTAATAGATCTCGTTGAAGTACATTTCCAGGATCTGCTTTTTGGTGTACTGCTGCTCAAACTCGACCGCCATCATCCCTTCCTTGAGTTTACGGTCGATGGTCTTCTCGGCAGAGAGAAACTTGTTCTTGATCAGTTGCTGGGTGATGGTCGAGCCCCCTTCTGCCAGCCTCCCTTTAACCACATTCCTTACCATTGCCCGGGCAATTCCTTTGACATCAATACCGCCATGTTCGTAAAAACGGGCGTCCTCCACTGCCACCAGCGCATTTTGCAGGAAAACCGGAATCCGTTCTATGGGTGTCCAGTACCTGGTTTCCGGCATGAGCCTGCCGACAAAATGTCCCTCCCGGTCAAAAACCTTTACTGATGAATATGTCGCGGGGAGAAGCGGATAACTGGCGATAATCTCGGTGGCATTGACCGGTAGAACGGTGAAAAAGAGGACAAGCAGGGTGACTGATGCAAAAAAACGGAGTCTTTGAGAGGGCTGCACAGAATGGGAAAACAATTGCTGCTCCTGGGAATCATTTTTGCCTGAACCGTCAGAATACATAATCAAAACGCATTTCGTCCAGCAGATCTTCATCTGGGTTGCCTGAGCCATGACACCGGTCAGTGGCCGAATGCCTCCGGAGCGGGGCTGGCCGGCCAGAGGATGTTGCCGTCATAACCTTTGATCGAGCCGGAAAAAATCCCGTTTGCCCGGGTGTTGGCGGCAATGAACTGTTCAAGGTCGGCAAAGGCCAGCGGATAGCTTAACAGGTAGCCCTGCACATCGTCGCAGCTAAGTGAGTGGAGAAAGGAGAGCTGCTCCCGGGTCTCAACCCCTTCGGCAATGACCCGCAGGCCGAGACTGTGGGCCAATGCAATGATGGCGCGGGAGATTGAGGCATTGCTGGTATTGGAGGTTATGGAGTCGACAAAGGACTTGTCAATTTTCAGGTTGTCGATCTTGAAGTTGCTCAAGTAGGCCAGGGAGGAGTAGCCTGTGCCGAAATCATCAATGGCTATGTGCACACCTATATTGGCAAGGGCTGCCAGGGTTGTTGCGGTTTCAGTAATGTTTTTTGCCAGGGCGCTTTCCGTGATCTCGATTTCCAGGAATCTGCCGTCTAGGCCAGTCTCCTTGAGAATCTTGGTGACAGTCTGGAGAAAATGGGGCTGGTGCAACTGGCTGGATGAAAGGTTTACCGCCACCTTGAGCGGCGGGTGGCCTGATTGCTGCAGCCGCTTGTTCTGCGTGCAGGCTTCTCTGAGAACCCATTCGCTCAGAGGCTCGATGAGGCCGATTCGCTCAATGATCGGGATGAAGTCAGTCGGCGCAATGCTGCCCAGTTTTGGGTGCTGCCAGCGGAGCAGTGACTCAATGCCCACTACCCGGCCTTCCAGCAGGTTAACCTGGGGCTGATAGTGGAGATAGAATTCATTTTTCTGCAGCGCCAGACGGAGGCTGTTTTCCATGAGCAGGGAGTCAAAATCTGCTTCTATGTCGAGCGCTCTGTATGTCCGATATTGGTTGGGACCGGCCTCTTTTGCCCGCTGCATGGCATTATAGGCATTTTTTATCAGGACGTCTGCAGTCACTGTATAGTTCGGTGAGAGGCTGATGCCGATGTTGCCGGTTATTACCAGTTCATGGTTATCTATGGTGAATGATGTCTGCAACGAGGTGAAAATCCGCTCGGCGACAAGAGTGGCGTCGAGTAGTGAGTTCACCTGGGGCAATAGTATGATGAATTCGTCTCTGCCGGGGCGTGCCAGTATGTCTGATTCACGCAGTGCCGCTTTTAGCCTGCCGGCTACCTGTTTGAGCAGGAGGTCGCCGGCAGCATGGCCGAGGCTGTCATTGATCAGCTTGAGCCGGTCAAGGGTGAAAAAAACAACAGCTGTCAGGCTCTGGTTGCGTTTTGCCAGGGCCTGTGCCTGGCACAGGTGGTCATAGAAGAGATCCTTGTTGGGTAGGCCGGTGATGGCATCATGGAAGGCGGCCTTCACCATGATTTGAATTTCTTCGTTCCGCACCTGGTCGATCATTTCAAGCTCCTGGATACGGCCTTTGAGAACGGAGTTCTCATCCAGAAGCTGTCGCCTGGTTTTTGCCTCGGTGGTCATAGGTCCTTTGGAAGGTTAGATTTGTCTGGCGATAGGATTGAATGGAATAACATTGTTATAGGTATTGATTACATATTTATACGGGTAAATGAGTAACGTCAAGCAGTAAAAGCGATACTTGTTAAATGCTCAAGTAATTAAGTCGTTTACCTTTCGTGATGCATTTTGTAACGCTATTTGATTTACAAGGGTTTTGATTTGGTGTAGCTTAATTGCAGTCGCTACTGCACTTCAGGGATGATTTATGACAAAAAGACTTTCGGTGAAAATTGTCGGGATACTGATCATCGTCATGATTCTGATCATGACGGTGTTTACCATTTATTTCGTCCGGTGGCGCAGTGCCAATATGTACGCCGACCTGCAGGCCAAGGGGAGGATCCTTGCCATTACCGGTGCAGCAAGTATTGAGAGGCTGCTTACCGAGGCTGTCAATGACCGCAGGTTTACCCTGGAGCAGATATTTGACGACAATTATCAGCCCATACCAGGCTCCAACCCGCCTAAATTCACCACCAAGTATGATGCCTTCCTCGACAGGGTCCTTCCTCAGTATGAAGATTCCTTCCTCAAGGACGACGAAATCGTTTTTGCCGTGCTGGTTGACCGGAACGGTTATCTGCCGACACATAACAGCAAATTTTCCAAGGCGCAGACCGGTGATCTGGACCAGGACAAGATGTCCAGCCGGTCGAAACGGATCTTCAACGATCCGGTCGGTATTGCTGCAGCAAAAAACGAGCAGGATGTCTTGATACAGGATTACAAGCGAGACACCGGTGAGAATATGCTGGATGTTTCTGCCCCGGTGCGGGTGAATGGCAAACACTGGGGG
>VEOV01000020.1 GCA_012026855.1 Geobacter sp. | reverse complement strand
GCCTCCTTTTACCTGCATGCGCAATTAACACCACCTCCACCACTCTGGTTCCAGGCAAAGAGCTGTCCAGGCAGTCTCTCGGGACTAAAACAACAACCGACAGAGTTGATTTGACTGTTATCAATCCTTATACCGTAAGCATCAAGAAGGTCCAATGCACGGTTGAACAGCTCAATGTCGCGTATCAGGGGCTAACCGAGATAAAGCACGAAACCTATCCATTGGACTGCTCGGATGCATACCTGGAATATGTGGTTCAGAATGCCACCACGCTGGGAGTACCTTTTCTTTACGACACATTTACCGGTTTTTATATTTTCAGGGACAAATGCATCAGGAAAGCCCCGGTAACCATGGTGTCTACCCGTGAAAGCAAAGAAATTATCAGGCAGGAGATCGATGACAGGAATTCCACAACATGTAAAGAAACTCCCATAGCGGGCGCATTGGTAAAGGCTGAACTGAGCAGCAATGTTCTGGACCTGGTTACTGACAGGGATGGCAAAGCATCCCTGCCGACTCATAAACTGGCAGAATTGGAAAAGACGAAGAGCAACTCGCCAATAAAATTCAGTTATGAAGCCTCTGTAGCGGAAACCGTCTACATTCCCATGCCAAAACCTGAACAGAACAGGATAATGCGGGCCGATCTGAACGGCATCTCCGAAAATGAAGCTGCCGGCCAGCAGCCGGAATCCGATTCAATGGCGATGCTCACCCCGGAAGACAGCATGGCAACAAAATCAGATTCCAGATCAAACAAACCAGATAGTGACCCGTCAAGAAACAAAATGCTGAGAAAAGATCTTAACTCTGCTTCCGACGTAAAGCCTGATAATCAGGACACACAGATGATGGCAAAGCTTAACGATGAAATTGCCATAAAAAAAGGGGAAGCAAAAAAGTCCTCCCCTGTTGAATCTGACCTGCAGGTCAACAAGATGTCAAAGGACATGAACAGTGTGGCAGGAGCAAAAAAAGACGGCACAGATATGATGGCAAAACGGGACACGGAAAACGCTGCCATGAAAGCCGGCCCTGCCTTGACACCATTGTCCCTGGATACGTCCAATGCAACAACGGCTGGCAGCGGCAATGGGACACAGGGTCAATCGTTGCCAGCTGAAGCAGATGAACTCAAGCCACGTCTGGTTGTATATTTCGATGTTAACAAGACTACCGTAAAGAAAGAATTCCGCGGAAAATTAAAAGAACTGGCTGATGAAATCAAGGCAAACTCGGCGTTGTCCACATCCATTGAAGGGCATACTGACAACACCGGCAGCGCCGAAATAAACCTGAAAATGTCTTTAAAACGGGCTGAGGCAATAAAAAATTATCTCGTCAAGACGTTGGGAGTTCCGGAAAAGCGGATCAAGGTCAAAGGGTTCGGCCTGACCAGGCCGATCAGGAGCAATGACACTGAGAGCGGCAGATCGGCCAACCGCCGCACGGAAGTTATCATCATTACTCAATTATCAGCTATTTAGTTGTTTCACTCCTGTCTGCATGTTGCAACTTGTGACACATGGGAGTATAATAATTCAAATTTAGAAATACTTGACCAGATGAATCTGAAAGAAGGGGGGGGTGATACCAGTGAAAAAAACTAAATATGTCGCTCCGAAGGTTCTTGGGAGCGCAGTAGTTCATCCATGCTGAGAAGTTCCGGAGGCGCTGTTATCTACAGCGCCTCCGGTTTTCCATCCCACCGCAAAATCATAGGCAGCCTTGCCTGAACGCTCTTGACCTGCAACCGTAAACCATTTAATAATTCAGTAATGAACATTCTCCTCCACATCTGCTGCGGACCATGCGCCATCTACCCGGCCAGACAGCTGCGTCAAGCCGGGTATTCGGTCACCGGCTTCTTTTTCAACCACAATATTCACCCGTTTCAGGAATATCAACGCCGGCTTGACGCTGCCAGAGAGATGTGCCGGCAGGAAGACATCAAGCTCATCTGCCGGGACGAGTACCGGCTGGAGGAGTTTCTTTCCGCTGTAGCCCAAAACCCTGCTGATAGGTGTATTTACTGTTATTTTTCCCGCTTTGACGCTGTTGCCAGGGAGGCTGCTGCGCAGGGTTTTGATGCCTTCAGCTCGTCACTCCTCTACAGCCGCTACCAGAATCACGAACTGATACGGAATACCGGCGATCGGGCAGCAGAGCGCCATGGCATCAAATTCCACTATGACGACTTCCGTCCAGGCTGGCAGGAAGGGATCAGGGTATCCAAAGAAATGGGGCTCTATCGTCAGCAGTACTGCGGCTGCATCTACAGCGAAAAAGACCGCTATCTGCCGAAAGGGCGTCATGTCTGCCCTCGGCAGAGCCCTGATAATTCTCGGGTTGCTCATGGCGGCAGTCGGAGTGCTGTTAGTCATCTCCGCCAAACTCCCCTGGCTTGGGCGCCTGCCCGGGGATATCAGCATCAGAAAAGACAACTTCTCGTTCTATTTCCCTCTGACCACCTGCATCATAATCTCTGCTGTCGGATCATTCCTGCTCTGGCTCTTCCGCAGATAGCTTCTGCTTGCGTTTCCCAGTTAAAATGTTAATGTTTGGCATGGATTACAACCCTTACACTCTTATCAAGGAGGCAGACTATGTTTGAACTTTTTGAAAAAGCCGTGCTTACCGGCATTGGGGCACTCTCTCTGACCCAGAAAAAAGGTGAGGAGCTACTGGCCGACCTTAAGGAAAGATACAAATTCAGCGAAGAAGAGGGCAAAGCCTTTCTGGAGAAGATACAGGGCGCTGCGCGGGAAACCCGTGAAAAGATAACAGAGGCGGCTGAAACTGAGGTTAAAAAGGCTGTTGAGCGCATTGGCCTTGTCCCCAAAACAGACTATGATGCCCTGCTTCAAAGGGTGGAAGAGCTTGAGAAGAAGCGGTCAGCCGGAGAGTAGCGTTGAACCTGCTGCAACTTAACAGAAACATCCGGAGCATCAGACGCTACCGTCAGATTGTCCGGGTACTCTTCAAATACGGCTTCGACAACCTCCTTGCCTACCTGAATCTCACTGAATTCGTTGCAAGGTGGCGGCGGCTTTTCAGAAGGGACAGTGCCGCACTGTCGGAACTGAGCCAGGCTGCCAGGATGCGTCTTGCGCTGGAAGAACTCGGGCCGACCTTCGTCAAGCTGGGGCAGTTCCTCTC
>VEOV01000048.1 GCA_012026855.1 Geobacter sp. | reverse complement strand
GAGACAGATCACAGGACTCGGCATCTCCAAGGCTTCCGATCACTGATACTGTTTCTGTCATGGGGCCCCCTGCGGGACGCCGTAGGGGGATTTTTAAGGAGAGAACTAATGCAATATCAAAAAGGTGACGAAGGAGTAAGACTTCTGCAACAGCTCTCGAAAGAGGAGTTGATTGCCATCATCATCGATGACGCCAAGAACTGGCTGGCCCATGACGGGCTCTGGTTTCAGGCGGTAGAGAAAATGTACGACATGGACACCGCCATGGATGCCGATCGCGAAGCCTGGCGCTATTTCACGGTCATCGAGGCAAAGCGGATCATGGAACGGCTCGGCATGAAGCCGGGCGGCGGTATTCCGGCCCTGGTAGAGTGCCTCAAGCACCGGCTTTACGCACGCCTCAACCTGCAGGAGTGCATCGAGCAGAGTGAAGACCGGGTCGTCTTCAGGATGATCGACTGCCGGGTCCAGTCGGCCCGCAAGAGAAAGGGGCTGGCTGACTTCCCCTGCAAGAGCGTCGGCATTGTGGAATATTCGGAGTTTGCCAAGGCAATCGATCCGCGCATCAAAACCAACTGCATCGCCTGCCCACCGGACACCCATCCTGATGATTTCTGGTGCGCCTGGGAGTTCAGCCTGCAGGCACAAGCCTGAGCAGGCGCCAGTGCCCAACATAAAAAACGCCTGACAGCATGTCTGTCAGGCGTTTTTATTTATCTGCCGCCAAATTGGGCATTATTTATTCCAGAAAATCAGTCCAATTGGTTATCCATTTCAGCAGCGTATCATTGCGCCCGTTTCTTCGCCCACCACTCCCGCTCGAATACCCACTGCTCCTGCATGAAATCCACTAGACCGGTCATCCGGGCGCGGAAGGCGGCATGGAAGGCTTCCTGCTCGGGGAAGCGGCGCTTTTCGCGAATGCAGGCGCAGAGCTCGGCGCCGAGGTTGCGGGCCCTGGCGTAGAGTGCTTCCTCGTCGGGGAAAGCGCGGAAACCGGCGACCGGAGAGCCGACCCCACCTACGGCGGTTGCGCCAAGGAGGTTGACGCTGCGGGCCATGTAGTCGAGCACTTCCTGGTCCTCACCACCACCGGAGGTCTCCACCAGAGCGGCGTATTTCCCCTCCATTGACTGGCAGTGGATCACGCCGTTGAGCCTGTCCAGCAGGGCCTTCAGCTGGGCGGTGACGCTGTAGATGTAGTTGGGGCTGGCCAGGATAAAGCCGTCAGCTGCCAGGAGCTGCTCCTTGATCCCCTCGTAGTCGTCAGGGATGTTGCAGATACCGGTCTTGTGGCAAAGGTCGCAAGCGACGCACGGTCTGACTTCGAGGGATTTGAGCAGCAGCACCTCAGTCTGACCGCCGCTGGCAACGACTCCGGCCAGGACTTCATCCAGCAACCGGCCGGTATTCCCCTGCATGCCCCGGGGGCTGGCGTTGATGGCAATTATTTTCATGAATCATCTCCTTAAACGGCAGGAACAGCGGCAGTCGCTGCAAAAAAGGCCCATGGATAACCATGGGCCCGGTTGTCAGTAGATCGTGTAATTGTCGGGCGAGGAAAAAATCTCTTTGAGGAGCAGGTTGTTCAGGTGGTGACCGGTCTTGCTGGCCTCGATCTTGCCGAGGATCCGGT
>VEOV01000117.1 GCA_012026855.1 Geobacter sp. | reverse complement strand
TCGGCAGCGTCAGAGGTGTATTAGAGACTGCCAGAGACCCGGCGGCGGCAACGGCCAGACGGGTCTTGCCGGAAGCGGTAGGCCCGAGGATAACTAACAGGTTACTGCTCAATCTTCATATTCCGTATATTTTTTTGCACTGCCCCGCACCCTGTCAGCCGGATATTTACGGGCATTTATGGCAATCTTGCGTTCAGCGGCATCATAGAGGTCAATGCCCAGCTTGTCGGCAATCCTCACCAGGTAAATGAAGATGTCAGCCAGCTCCTCCTCCACCGAGGGGCGCAGCTTCTCCTCCAGCAGATGACTCTTGTCCCCGTCCACCCACTGGAAATGCTCCACCAGCTCAGCCGCTTCGGCAATCAGCGCCATGGAGAGATTCTTGGGGGTGTGAAACTGGTCCCAATCCCGTTCCTTGGCGAAAGTACGCAGCCGGTCACGCAGCACCTCGATCGAAGCCAATTTTTGCTGATTGCCCATATGCCCCTCCGGAGTATTAGTCAAACAGTCTGGTCATTCTTACCCCGTAGTAACCGGGATCAACTTCAACACTGAAATTGTAACGATGATTGGGACTGGTGAAGATATAACTGCTGCCGATACCGATGGCCGCACCGGCAATGACATCCTTGACATGGTGCTTGTTCGCCTCGACCCTGCTGTAGGCGACAAAGGATGCCAGCGCGTAGGCCGGCAAGCCGTAATCCCAGCCGTAACGTTTACGGAGATACTCAGCCGAGGTGAAAGAGATCGAGGTGTGTGCCGAAGGGAAGGAGTGGTTGTCCGAACCGTCGGGGCGACGTTCGTGGATGCTGTATTTAAGCCCCATGGTCACCGGTACGGCCAGAACGTTGGATTTGACAAACTGGGCGATACCCTCCTTGTCGTCCCTGGCAAGGGTGATGCCGCCGGCCGCCAACACAGTGGCAACAGCAGCGGCATCTCCGACAGTGGCTATGTCGGAAGCAGCGGCGTAAGGAGTAAAAGCAAGCATAAGCAACAGCGAGACAACAAGCAGTCGGTACATCAAGTGACCCCCGGAAGATTACTGCATGAACAAGGGAGATCACCTGATGTTACCAGCGAGGCAGCTACTTCACCTCGTACCAGAACTTCGCGCTCCGCACCTTGCCATCGGGCAGTTTGAATTTGCACATTACCCCGTATTTCCCCTTCTTGGCAAGGTCGAAATCAGCGCCAAAATGTCCATGCATGGCTGGCAGATCTTTGGTCTGCTCTGCTTTGTCAGGCCCCTGAACTTTGATCTTCACGTCACCATCAGTCACGGCCTTGCCGGTCTTGGCATTGTTGAAGGAGACGGAAATGTGGTGGGTCTCCTTCACCCCTGCAGGCATCTCCATGCCCATCTCCTTCATGGCATCTTTCATGGTCTTGACCGTAAAGGTGGTCTTGATACCGTCCACAACCTCCTGATGGGCCATACCGGAAGGCTTGTTACCCAGAAAGTTCATGCCGTGGCCGCTGTGGTCGTGGTCGGCGGCGAAAACGGACAGCGGTGCGGCCAGGGCAAAGAGTGCTGCAATCAGAATCACATGTTTTTTCATAGTCATTTCTCCTTTATTGTTTTGATTATCAACGGCTCCGAATTTTGGCCAGATCGGCGCACCCGCAGCCGGGTGTATGCGGAGGCGTGGCAGCGCCACGTCGAGCAGGCAACCGGTGAGGACGGCGTCGAGATGGCTGAAAGCTCGGAACCGCCCTAGTGCTTCATCCCGCTATACTTCAGAGTACCTTTACGTAATTCACGTTTCTTCATCAGGACAAAGATCACCGGCGTCATGATCAGCACATGCACCGCCGAAGAAATCATCCCACCGATCATCGGCGCGGCAATCGGCTTCATCACGTCGGCGCCGGTGCCGCTGGACCACATGATCGGCACCAGACCGATCAGGGCCACTGCCACGGTCATCAACTTGGGCCGCAGGCGCAGTACCGCCCCCTCGAAGGTGGCGTCATAGATATCCTGTTCGCTGCAGGGGCCGTTGATGAGCTTCTTGTCCAGGGCCTCGTGCAGGTAGATGACCATCACCACCCCGGTCTCCACGGCAATACCGTAAAGGGCGATGAAGCCGACCCATACCGCCACCGACATGTTGTAACCCAGGGCGGCCACCAGGTAGACCCCACCTACCAGGGCAAAAGGCACCGAGAGCATGACCATGCTCGCCTCCAGGGCCGAGTGGAAGGTGAAGTAGAGCAGGATGAAGATTATCAGCATCCCGGCCGGCACCAACAGTTGCAGCCTGGCCTTGGCTCGAATCTGGTTCTCCCACTGGCCCGACCAGGTGATGTAGTAGCCCGGAGGAAGCTTAAACTGTTTTTCCAGCACCTGCTTGGCCTCGGTGACAAAGCCCCCCATGTCCCTGCCCCGCACATTGAGGAATACCAGGGAGCGGAGCAGACCGCCTTCACTGTTGATCTCCGGCGCACCGGTAGAAACTTTCAGTTTCGTCACCATGGAGAGCGGCACCTGGGCACCATCCATGCTTGACACCAGGATACGGCGGATGGCAGGGAGATTGTCGCGATAGTCGCGCAGGTAGCGAATCCGGATCGGAAAGCGGTTTCGCCCCTCAACGGTGGTGGAGAGCATCTCTCCGCCAAGAGCGGTACTG
>VEOV01000017.1 GCA_012026855.1 Geobacter sp. | reverse complement strand
GTTGATGATTTTGCCGGCAACCGGTGACTCCCCCAGTTCCACCAGTTCATCCCCGGTGGAAAGGATTGCCACCCTGGCGCGGCGATAGACAGGCACCAGCGCCTTGCCGAAGGAGGCGAGCATGCTGACTTCCGGGGCACGCAGCAGTGTGCCTTTGGTAATGATCGTCTCCCCGGCGGCCACGTCCTCGCCGCTAAAGCGGATATGCTGACGGAGCCTTACCGGCTCGTGAATAACGACCGTGTCGATGCCGCCGTCAGTCTCCTCCACTGGCACTACAGCGTCACATCCGGGTGGCACCGGTGCGCCGGTCATGATCCTGATGGCGCACCCCGCAAGCACTACGCAACAAATCTCACCACCGGCAGGAATGTAGCCGATGACCTTGAGGGAGACTGAACCAGCGGTGCAGTCAGCGGCCCTGACAGCATAGCCGTCCATGGCCGAGTTGTCGCACAGAGGCATATCCCAGGGCGCAGTGATATCTTCGGCAATGACCCGGCCGACGGCATCAATAAGCGACACACGCTCAATACCGAGGGGGGTAACGCTGTCACAGATCAGTTTCCGGGCTTCTGCAAAAGTGGGCATGAAAACACTCCTCTTGATATGGGTTAACCTGGTGCTTGGTAATCGGTCAAGATTACCCTTTGCGGAACAGATGCACTGCCGTGGCCTTGAAAGAGGCAAAAACAGAGCTGCCGTTGGTGATGCCAAGCTCAGCCAGGGACTGACCGGTGACTGAAGCCACTAAAGGGAAGCCGCAGTCGAGATAGAGCTTGTTGACCGGGCCGAAAGGCACGATGCGAGTGACTCTGCCGGTAAAAACATTTCTGGCGCTGGTCCGGTTATCAGGATCTCCTGTCGTTACTACCACATTTTCCGGCCGGGTGCAAAGCACCACCCGCTCCCCCACTACGCCGCTGGCGACGATCTCCAGGTGCTGCCCGGCAACATCAAGAACGAGCAGACCGTCGATAATGGCAGTAACAGTGCCGGTAAGAAGATTCTCCATGCCAACGAAGCTGGCAACAAAGGTGTTAGCCGGATTAGTCATCACCTCTGCCGGAGTCCCGGCCTGAATAATCGCCCCGTTATTCATCACCACCATCCGGTCGGCCAGGCGCAGCGCCTCCGACTGGTCATGGGTGGCGATGAGAGCTGCCGTGCCCGACTCCCGCAGCACCTGCTCCAGGTCGTCCATCAGCGCCTGGCGAGTGGGAGGGTCAAGGGCAGCAAACGGCTCATCCAGCAGGATTACCTCCGGCCGGGTGGCAAAGGCCCGGGCCAGGCTGGTTCGCTGAGCCTCTCCCCCGGAGAGCCGCCGAGCCCCCCGGTCAGCCAGATGAGTAATATGGAACCTTTCGAGGCAGCTGTTGACCCGCTCCCTGATCTCACTGCTGGCAATACCGCGCAGCTTCAGTCCTGACGCCACATTGTCAAACACGGTAGTGTCGAAAAGGAGTGGCTCCTGAAAAACCATGGCAATGCGGCGGCGGTAGTCAGCAGCATGACCGGAAGCGGCTACCGGTTCACCATGGTAACGGATCTCACCGGACGCGGTAGGCAGGAGTGTCGCCAGAGCCAGCAGCAGACTTGATTTACCGGCGCCATTGGGGCCGATAAGAGCCACGGTCTCCTGCCGATTGAGGTCGAACTCGGGTACCGAGAGCACCTGCGCTCCCCCTCGCGCAACAACCAGGTTACGTGCCGTCAGAAGAGTCTCGCTACAGTTCATCGCGGACGCTCCCGCTGCTGGATTCTGGTCAGCAGATAATTAATGACAAAACAGAGCAGCAGCAGAATCAGACTGAGGGCAATGGCGACTTCAAAATTACCCATACTGGTCTCCATGACCGTAGCGGTGGTCAGCACCCGGGTGTACCCCTTGATATTACCGCCAACCATGATTGACGCCCCGACCTCGGAGATAACGCCGCCGAAACCGGCCATGACACCGGCCAGCAGCGGCAGTCTTGCTTCCTTGACTAACAGCCAGACCATCTGTGAGCGGGTCGCCCCCAGAGCCAGAATCTGCAGTCTCAGGTTGGGGGGGAGATTTTGAATTGAAGCCAGGGTAATCCCCATGACAATGGGGGTGGCGATCACCGCCTGGGCAACGATCATGGCAGTTGGCGTATAGAGAATCTCCAGAAAGCCGAGCGGCCCGTTACGCCAGAGCAGTATGGTAACGAAAAGACCGGCCACCACCGGCGGCAACCCCATGCCGGTGTTGACCAGGGTCACCAGCAGCCGCTTACCGGGGAACTCAGTCAATGCCATGACCGTCCCGCCGGAGATGCCGATCAGCAGGCTGATGAACGTGGCAACACCTGAAACCTTGAGCGACAGCCAGGTGATTGCCAGAACCTCGCGGTCAAGTGAAGCCAGCATGGCAATAGCCTTGGTGATTCCCTGGAAGATCAGCTCCATCTACAACCCCAGGGACTCGGGTTTTTTACCCGCATCGGGGAAAAAGAGCGGGG
>VEOV01000349.1 GCA_012026855.1 Geobacter sp. | reverse complement strand
TTAAGTCTGCCGGCCGCCTCTTCATAGGACTTGACAGCAGCGTCAGCCCTTGCCAGCAAAATTACCCCCCGATCGTAGAGCTCCTTGTCGGTGAGGAGTTTGCCAACGGTGTTGTCTTTTGAGGTGAGGATTTTTTTCAGCTCCCTCATGTCATCGGCTGCAAGGGAGCTTTTATCGGCAAGTTTCACCATCTTGTCGTAAAGTTCGCGATCACGGATCAGCCTCCCCATGGTGCCGTCAGCCGACTGGATATCCTTCAGGGTCACATCGGCGCGGTTCAGGATGGTGACAATCTTCTTGTAGGTTTCATCACTGCGCATCAGCTTGCCGAGAGAGCCTTCCCCCCGGTTAATGGAATCAGTCAGAATCTTCATCTCCTGTGAAACCGTTACCAAGTTGTCATAGAGCTTCTTGTCCGTGGTCAGTTTTCCCAGCGAACCTTCACCCTTGTCGATTTTTTCCATGATCCGGTTGAACCGGTCGAAAGAGGCGCCGGCCTTCTGCATGACATCGTCAAGCTTGGCGACGCTCTCCCCCCTGATCACTTGCGGCGGGGTTTCGGAGTAGTTCATGCTGGGGGTTATGTCGACGTATTTCTCTCCCATGAGACCGCGGGTCTTGATCATCACGCGAGAATCAGTGCCGATTTTTTTCAGATCACTTTTGCTTATCTGTAGATTGACAGCAATTTCGTTGTTCTTTTCCGGAGACTCAAAGCGGATATCCGTAACCAGGCCGACGTCCACACCGGCCAGCCAGACCGGAGCACCGATCTTCAGTCCGGCAACATCCGGCATGATGACGGTGAGGTCGTTTTTTTCGATGAACATCTTGGTTTTGTCACCCATCATCAGGATGCCGCCGGCAAAAAGAAGCAGGGCAATCACAATAAAAATGCCGGTTTTAACCTGGGCCAGGTGAAGATTATCGCTTCGCTTCATGCTTCATCCTCTTGCTCGACATAATGAAACAGTGATGACGCAGATGGCGCAAAAAATTCACGGATGGCAGGCACCGCAGAATTTTTCAGCTCTGTTTCCGTGCCGTCGAATACCAGCCGCGCTTCATTGATGAAGGAAAACCGGTCCGAAACGGCAAAAGCAGTCGGCATGTCGTGGGTGACCATCAGGGTGGTTTTCCCTTCGCCCTGCAGTCTTAACATGAGCTGCTGTATATTGTAAACGCCTATCGGGTCCAGGCCGGTGGTCGGTTCGTCAAAAAATATATAATCCGGATCAGCCGCCAGCGCTCTGGCAATGGCCACCCGTTTTTTCATGCCGCCGGAAAGTTCGGCCGGATAAAGGTTAACCGTCTGGTCAAGGCCGACAAATTTGAGTTTCTCCAGCACAATGGCCTCGATTTCGCTCTCCGTCAGTTTGCCGGCTTCAAGCAGCCGGTAACCGACATTCTCGCCGACGGTCATGGAGTCGAACAGTGCCCCCCCCTGAAAGACAATGGCTATATGCCGGCGGACCGCCATCAAGCGGCGCTCGGTCAGATTGGCGATGTCAGTGCCGTCAATGGTTATTCTGCCACTGTCAGGCCTGAGCAGGCCCAGGATCAGCTTGAGGATGGTGGTCTTGCCGACACCGCTTACACCAAGAATGGTCCTGTTAACCCCCGGCTCCAGCCTCAGGTCAAAATCGCGCAGAATTACCCGCCCGCCGATGGTGTATGAAACCTTTTCCATTGTGATGCCGCGGTGTGCAGTCATGGGCCGGTTACCTGAAAACGATGAAGATTTTCGTAATGAAGAAGTCGGAGACCAGGATGAACACCGAAGCGACCACCACGGTCCGTTTAACAGCGACCCCTACCCCTTCGGCTCCGCCCGAGACCCGCAGCCCCACATGACAGGAGATCATGGCAATGAGAAACCCGAAAAAAGCCGGTTTGGCCAGGGCCTCAAAGAGATCCTGCAGTTTCATGAACTGGGGCAGGGATTTCCAGTACATCAGCGGGCTGATATGGTAGCCGGAGGCGATCAGATAGCCGCCGCCAATGGCCACAGTGTCGGTAACTACCGCCAGCAGCGGCATGGCAATGAGCATCGCTTTGAGCCGGCTGGTGACCAGCCGTTTGATAATGTCCGTCCCCTCGACCCGCATGGCATCGACCTGCTCGGTAACCACCATGGTCCCGAGTTCGGCGGTGATGGCCGAGCCGACCCGGCCGGCAACCATGAGGGATGAGAGCACCGGCCCCAGCTCCTTGATCATGGTGACTGCCACCATCCCCCCAACATAGCTGGTGGCGGCAAACGGCTTCAGCTGGATCAGCGCCTGCAGCGCCATAACCATGCCGGTAAACAGGCCGGTCAGGCAGCAGATGAACAGCGAGCCTACTCCGATCTTGTCCAGCTGGCTGATGAATTCACGGTAGTAAAAAGGACGGGAGAAGATGCGGCGGATGGTTTTGACAGCAAGTACGGCAAATATCTGCAGCTCCGACAGGAAGGTGAAGATCTGTTTTTCGACATATCTTGCTGGCATGGGTGAGATTATAGGGATAGAGCCGGATTTTATGCAAGCAGATTAACGTTTTGCGCGATCATTGCCTGGATTCGGCAATGGAAACTGTTGGCCTTTCACAAGTCAAAATCTGCCAGCCTCAGGATAAAGTAAGGGCAGCGCATTGCTGCGCTGCCCGGACAGTCTGCATGAAATTTCGTCAGCGGATGGTAATGCGGTCCAGAGTGACAGTGCCTGACGATATGGTAAGGCTGTTGATGGTAGTGGTGCCGCTGCGGCCGGAGAAAAGTGGGTCGTAGCCCCCTTGCAGTTTGAAGCTCTTGCCGCTGTTAACTACCAGATCTTCGTAGATGGAGAAGTCTCTCGCTTTTACCGTGCCCCCCTGGGTGATGTCAGCCAGAGATGCCGAGAAGGTGGTGTAGTAGGCAGAGCCGATGGCTACTTTGCCGAGCGGTGCGGAACATGCCGTGGAACTGCCGCCGCGCTGACCCGTGCATGTCCACCGCCACGGATCGGTGCCGGTCACTTTTGAGGCCGATCCCTGTGAACAGAGGCTGCTGGGTGGGGCAGGGGAGATGGTGTTGTTGCCTGCACCGCACGAGGCGTTAATTACTGCAGCAAAGGTTGCCATGACGCTGTTGGCCTGGCTCATGGTTACCGTGCAGCTGCCTGTGCCGCTGCAGTCACCAGACCAGCCGGCAAAGAGCGATCCGGCATCCGGAACTGCAGTGAGGGTGACGGTGGTGCCTGCATCGTAGGATGCCGAACAGCTGCTGGTGCAATTGATGCCAGCCGGCAGCGAAGTGACTGTCCCGGTCCCGTTACCGGGCAAGACCACGGTGAGCCCCTGCTTCATTGCATACCTGGCGCTCAGGCGGGTTTCCTCTGCCTGGCGCTCTGCCTGCGGGAGGGCTTTGTTGTAGACGATGATTTCGGCAATGTCCCCCTTGAATTCCCTTGGCAGCGCTGCCAGGGTCTTGTTGCCGACGGTGAAGGGGTTGGGGTCTGAAATGGTCGGGGTACCCGGAGTTGCCGTGATCTGGTTCTGCCCGTTGACATAGGCGGTTTCACCTGTGCCATCTGCAAAAACGTTGGAGAAAATCTGGAAGCCGCTGTCGGTCAACTGCTGTTTGGCCCCATAGACCGAGTAAAGGTTGGTATTGGCGGCATCCTGCTGCATTGCCAGGTTGGATCCGGTGCTGCTGTTGTAATCGAAGATAGTTGCCTGCTGCTTCTGAGTTGCATCAGGTTTCATGACAACGAATACCGAAGTGCTGGTGGCGCCATTCAAGAAGTTGACGGCGGCTTTAGTCTGCAGGTAGTCGTCACTGCCGTCGAAACGGATTGCAGGCTGGCCGTTGAAGGCGTTCGCTACGAACAGCGGCTGTTTGCCAGTATCAGGGTTGGCTACGTCGAACTTGTTGGCAGTCTGGTCAGCCCAGCCGGAGATTTTGCCGTCTCCGTCCATGGTTATGCCAGCATCAGCCTTTAGCCAGATTCTTGGCGTGTATGTCGGGTAAGTCAGGGTCGACCCACCTGCGCAGCTGAAGTTCAGGCTCCAGCTGTTCAGTGCGCCAAAGTCGTAGAGGTCCGTGTCGTTGATCTCCAGGGTCCAGGTGCCGGCTGCGTTGGAGCCTGCCAAAGTGCTCAACGGCAGTGCCGGCTTTATGTCGCCTCTCGGCGGGCAGGTCAGGGTTGCCGGCCCCGAATCGGTGAATGTCCCCACAATATTGGCCGGCTTCTTGGAGCTTACGCAGCTGTTGGTGAACAGCGGGATCGCATAGCCGCCAGGTGAGTGCAGCACAAGCTGCAAGTCTGCGACGTACGTGTGGGTAATATCCATCTTTACCTTGAGATCGGTGATGCTGTTGCAGCTGCCTGCCGGAACAGTCAGATTGGATATGGTAATGCTTTTGTCGTTGACCTTTTTCGGGAAGCTCTTTTCGAAAACCGCACCTACAGTTTTGATGCTGTCCATGGAAACATAGCACCAGTTGTCGCTGCCGCTGCAGGCGCCGGTCCAGTGGCTGAAGGTGTGATCGGTGTCAGGGCTTGCCGTCAGCCAGATAGCCTGGCCGGCAGCGAACGGCCTGGTACAGGCGAAAGGTGATGTGCAGCCGTCACCGGTGGAGAAGCTGACGCTGCCGTCGCCGGTGAAGGTTGTGGTCAGGTCATTTTTCAGTGTGGTTGTCATGCAGCTTGCGTCAGTCCCCCCTGCACTGCCTGTGCAGTTCCAGCTCCATGGGCCGTTGCCAATGACCGCTGAGGCTGTTCCGGTCTGACAGAGCCCTTTGGACGGGCCATACGCTAAGGCCGCATCGTTGTTGATGCCACAGGAACCACTGACGACCGGCACGAACTGGGCATCGACACTTCTGGCGCCGTTCATGGTGATGGTGCAGTTGCCGGTGCCGCTGCAGGCTCCGGTCCAGCCGGCAAAGGCCATGCCGCTGTCCGGCGTGGCGGTGAGGGTGACAATATCGGTGGCGTAGACGCTTTCCGAGCAGCTGTTGCCGCAGTCGATGCCCGCCGGTACGGAGGTTACCCTGCCTTTACCGTTACTGTAGCCAAGGAAGACGGAGGCACTGTTGCCATAACTGTTTGCCACAGCAAGGTCGGCAGTGCCGTCGCCGTTGAAATCAGCCACTACAGCGGAGCGAGGGTTGCTGCCGGTGGTGTAATCAACCTTTGTCAGGAAGGTGCCGGTGCCGTTGCCCATGAGGATGGATACCGAGTCGTTGGCGTAGTTTGTCACAGCCAGGTCCTGCCTGCCGTCACCGTTGAAATCCCCCACGGCAATGGAGTTGGGGTTGCTGTGATTGCCATAATCAACTTTGTTCTGGAAAGTGCCGTTGCCGTTGCCCGTGAGAATGGAGACCGTGCCGAGTGAATAGTTTGCCACAGCCAGGTCCTGTCTGCCGTCTGCATTGAAATCCCCCACAGTAACGGCCGAGGGGGAGGAGCCGTAGTAGTTGTAGCCGGTGTTGTAGGCAACCCTGGCCTTGAAGGTGCCGTCACCGTTGCCAAGCAGGATGGAGATCATGCTGTTATAGTCTGTCCGATACTTGTTAATGACCAAAGGGGTACTGTCCGCAATGGCCAGATCCTGCTTGCCATCGCCATTGAAATCCCCCACGGTGACGGCATTGGGATAAGTTCCGGTGGCAGAGTCGACCCTGGCCTGGAAAGTGCCGTCGCCATTCCCCTTGAGGATGGAGACCGTGTTTTTGGAGTGGTTAGTGACTGCCAGGTCAGACTTGCCGTCGCCATTGAAATCCCCGACGGTTATGGCGTTGGGGTTGGTGTCGGTGGCGTAATCAGCTTTTGCCTGGAAGGTGCCGTTGCCGTTACCAAGGAGGATGGAGACCGTGCCGCTGTAATAGTTTGCCACAGCCAGATCCAGCTTGCCGTCGCCGTTGAAATCCCCCGTGGTGATAGCATAGGGGGCGTTGCCGGTGGCATAGTCCACCTTGGGCTGGAAGGTGCCGTCACCGTTGCCCAGGAGGATGGAGACCGTGTTGCTGTAATAGTTTGCCACAGCCATGTCCTGTTTGCCGTCAGCGTTGAAATCCCCCGTGGTGACGGACCAGGGTTCTGAGCCGGTGGCGTAGTCAACTTTCCCCTGCAGCGTGCCGTTGCCGGACCTGGTTACCCCCAGGAAGAATGGCGGTCTGATTGCCGAGCAACTGGCGGTGTTCTGGCCATCCACATCGCAGCTCCAGAGCCAGTTGGGGCCGGAGGGGGTTACTGTGCCGGCAGTGCCGATGGCACAGAGCCCTGTGGCCGGCAGGCTGTTGAAAGTGGCGCCGTTGCTGCTGCCACAGACTGCGGCCAGCTTGAAGGAGGCGGTGACGCTTTTGGCGCTGGTCATGGTCGCCTGGCAGCTGCCGGTGCCGGAGCAGTCGCCGCCCCAGCCGGCAAAGAACGCGCCGCTGTCCGGGCTGGTGG
>VEOV01000004.1 GCA_012026855.1 Geobacter sp. | reverse complement strand
TTACCGGATGATTCTCGACCGGATCATGAAAAATATCGGTGCGAAAGGCCTCTCCCAGTTCCTCTTCTCCTTTCCGCTGACTCGCCCGCTGGTGACGTCCAAGATCAAGCAGGCCTTCGGCTCAGGCACCGTTTTCATCAGCGGCGGGGCACCCCTCGATCCGGCCATTGCCCAGGGTTTTCTCGATCTTGGTCTCTCAATCTACCAGGGGTACGGAATTACCGAGACATCGCCGGTCATATCAGCAGAGCCGCCCCGCGGCCAGAGGCTGGGCACTGTCGGCCGTCTCCTGCCGGACGTGTCTGTGCGGCTCGACAATCCCAATGATGACGGTGTCGGTGAGATTGTTGTCAAGGGACCGAATGTCATGCAAGGGTATTTCAAAAATGCCCAGGCAACAGCCGAAGTGCTTGAAAACGGCTGGTACCGGACCGGCGATCTGGGCAAACTGGACAAGGATGGCTATCTTTCCATCTGCGGCCGGGTCAAGAACCTGATTGTTACCCCTAACGGCAAGAACGTCTACCCGGAAGAGGTGGAAAACGAGCTGCTGAAGAGTCCTTTTATTGCCGAGGCAATGGTTTACGGTCATAAAGTCGCCCCTCTCGCTGAAGAGGTGCATGCTATTCTTTATCCGAATCAGGAAGAGATTGATGACTATGTCAACAAGCGTAACAAGGGCCCAATGACAGTTGCCGATGTAGAGGCGCTGATTCGCCGTGAAGTGCAGACTGCCTGCAACGGACTTGCTGACTACAAGAAGGTCAGGAAGTTTACCTTGCGGGAGGATGAATTCCCCAAGACAACCACCAGGAAGATCAAGCGCTTTGCTGTCGAGGCCAGTATTTCGATGCATGAATGACCTTCAGCTGTTCCAGATTTAGTGGTGGCTTTTCACTTGACTTCAACAGAGCCACTGTATATTGTGGTTTAAAATTTACCTTTTAAGCTGGCCCTGTGAGGTCAGCAAAGGTGTTACGCGTGACGGTTTCAATCTATCATAAAAGACCTTTCTGCATTTTTGTGTGGAGGGGTCTTTTTTTGTCTGAAAGGGGGCTGAAATGGGAGCTGACAGCACGGTAATAATGGATGGCGCCGGGGTTCGCCGGGCTTTGACCCGCATTGCTCACGAGATTATCGAGCGCAACAAGGGGATCACCAAGATTGCTCTGGTCGGTATCAGGACCGGTGGCGTCTACATCGCCAGGGAGATAGCCACAAGGCTCCATGATATTGAGGGTGAGAGACTGCCGGTTGGCGAGGTCGACATCACCCTGTACCGCGATGATTTCAAGGGGCACAGCCTGCACCTGCCGGTCGGCAAGACCGACATCCCTTTTTCGGTGGAAGGGAAGATTGTTGTTCTGGTCGATGACGTACTCTTTACCGGCAGGACCATCAGGGCTGCCCTTGACGCGATCATGGATCATGGCCGGCCGGCTGCGATTCAGCTCGCCGTGCTGGTTGACCGGGGGCACCGGGAGCTGCCGATCAGGGCCGATTTTGTCGGCCGGAACGTGCCTACCAGTCTGAAGGAGAATATCGCCGTACTGTTCGATAGTGAAGGTCTGCCGACTGAAGTTATTCTGGGAAAGTGAGAGGAGGAGAGCGATGAAGCAGTTCAGGCATAAGGATATTATTGCACTCAGGGATCTGACCAAGGAAGAGATTGAACTCCTGCTCGAAACCGCAGAAAGCATGCGGGAGATCAATAGCCGTGACATCAAGAAGGTCCCCACGCTGCGCGGCAGGACAATCATCAACCTCTTTTACGAGGCTTCAACCCGCACCCGCACCTCCTTCGAGATTGCCGGCAAGCGGCTGTCGGCCGATACGGTCAACATAACCACCTCCTCCAGTTCCACCACCAAGGGGGAGACCCTGTCTGACACCGCCCTGAACCTGCTGGCCATGAAGCCTGACATCATTGTCATGCGCCATTCGGTCTCCGGATCCCACTACTTCCTCTCCAAAAAGATGCCCAACTGCTCGGTGATCAATGCCGGTGACGGTACCCATGAACACCCGTCACAGGGACTGCTGGACATGCTGACCATGAAAGACCGCTTCGGCCGCCTTGACGGTCTCAAGGTGGCCATTGTCGGTGACATCACCCACAGCCGGGTGGCCCGCTCCAACATCCAGGGGCTGACCAAGATGGGCTCACAGGTTTTTGTGGCCGGTCCGCCGACCATGGTGCCGCCGGGCGTGGAGAAGCTGGGGAATGTCATCGCCTGTGCCACCATGAAGGAGGCGATCCAGGATGCTGACGTGGTCATGATGCTCAGGATTCAGCAGGAGCGCCAGGGGAAGACCCTCATGCCCAATGCCCGTGAATATGCCCGCTACTACGGGCTCAATCCGGTAAACCTGAAGATGGCCAAGCCCGACGCCATGGTAATGCACCCGGGTCCGATCAACCGCGGCGTGGAGATGTCTTCCTACGTGGTTGATGGTGACCAGTCCCACATTTTGAAGCAAGTTGAGAACGGTGTTGCAGTTCGTATGTCAATGCTCTACCACGTATGTAGTGGAGAGATAGAATAGTTATGTCCGGCCACTTTTCCGCCAGCTCGGCGTAAGTCTGCGGAGATTGCTTGTGCGACGTAGCGCTGCTACGTCTCCGCGCAACTCCTTGACAGCCTTGATCTGACGGAAAATTGACCGTCCATGTGAAATACAAAAAACTCTAAAAGAGGTGACATTATGAGTTTACTGATAAAAGGCGGCAGGGTAATCGACCCGAGTCAGAATATTGATGCTGTGCTGGATGTTCTGGTTGAAAACGGCAAGGTGAAGGAGATCGGTAAGGGCCTGTCCGCACCGGCAGGCTGCAAGGAGCTGGATGCAGCCGGCAAATGCGTGGTGCCTGGTCTGATCGACATGCATGTCCATCTGCGCGATCCGGGTCTGGAATACAAAGAGGATATCATCAGCGGCACCAGGGCTGCTGCTGCCGGCGGTTTCACTTCGGTCTGCTGCATGCCCAACACCAAGCCGGCCATTGATAACAAGGCTATTGCCAGCTACATCATCAACAAGGCAAAAGCAGAAGGCTTCTGCAACGTCTTCCCGGTGGGGACCATTACCCAGGGAATGTCCGGCGACCGGATGGCCGAGATGGGTGAGCTGAAGGAGGCCGGTTGCGTGGCGGTTTCCGATGACGGCAAGCCGGTCTGTAGCCCGGAACTGATGCGGCGCTCCCTGCAGTATGCGGCCGGCATCGGCATCATGGTGATCTCCCATGCCGAAGAGCTTTCCCTGGTGGGGGAGGGGGTCATGAACGAGGGTTTCACCTCTACCGAGATCGGCCTGAAGGGGATTCCGCGGGTGGCCGAGGATATCGCCACTGCCAGGGAAATCCTGCTGGCTGAATACACCGGCGCTCCGGTGCATATCGCCCATGTCTCCACCCTCGGTTCCGTCAGAATTATCCGCGAGGCCAAAGCCCGCGGCGTCAAGGTTACCTGCGAGACGGCGCCACACTATTTCACCCTGACAGACGACGCGGTGCGCGGCTACAACACCAATGCCAAGATGAACCCGCCGCTGCGGGAGGCTGCCGATGTGGCCGCCATTAAGCAGGGGCTCAAGGACGGCACCATTGACTGCATCGCCACTGACCATGCGCCTCACCACCTTGATGAGAAGGATGTGGAGTTCGATGCTGCCATGAACGGTATCATCGGCCTGGAAACATCCCTGCCGCTCTCGCTCAAACTGGTGGATGAAGGGGTTTTGACCCTTCCTGAACTGGTTGAGAAAATGGCCTGCAACCCTGCGAAAATCCTCAGCCTTGGCAGGGGATCTCTTGCCAGCGGTGCTGTGGCTGACATCACCATTTTTGACCCGGCTGCCCAGTGGACTGTTGAGGCTGACAAGCTGCAGAGCAAATCCAAGAATTCTCCTTTCCTCGGCTGGCAGCTCAAGGGGAAGGCCGTAGCAACCGTTGTATCTGGCAAGATTGTTGAAATATAAAGAATCAAATGGATGACAATTTTTCGCAAGATCAAGGCTGTCGATGGGGACACGCGGAGGCGTGGCAGCGCCACGCCGCACAAGTGACCACGAAGACTTATTCAGAGCTTGCGGAAAAGTGCCATCCATCAAGGAGTATTTAATTATGAAAGCAGTACTGGCGCTCGCTGACGGGCGCATCTTTGAAGGGAAATCATTTGGTTCCACCGGCGAAGCAACCGGCGAGGTGGTCTTCAACACCGCCATGACCGGCTACCAGGAGGTGCTCACCGATCCGTCCTACAAGGGGCAGATGGTTACCATGACCTATACCCAGATGGGCAACACCGGCATCAACCCCGAGGACATCGAGAGCCGCGGCCTGTTCCTCTCCGGTTTCATCGTCAAGGAGTATCTGGACAACTATTCCAACTGGCGGGCTACCATGAGTCTGGACAGTTACCTGAAGGAGAACGGGGTAGTCGGCATTCAGGGGATCGACACCCGTGCCCTGACCAGGCATCTGCGGGATAAGGGTGCCCAGAACGGTATCATCTCCACAATAGATTTTGATCATGCCAGCCTGGTGGCCAAGGCCCGCAAGGTGCCGAGCATGACCGGGCTTGACCTGGCATCAGGAGTCAGCTGCGACAAGCCGTACCACTGGACCGAAGGGGCGTGGGACCTGGCCGATGGCTACCCCCAGGTTGATCCGGCTACGCTCAAGTACAAGGTGGTCGCCTACGATTTCGGCATCAAGTACAACATCCTCCGCTGCCTGATAGATTGCGGCTGCGACGTTACTGTTGTGCCGGCCTCTTTCCCGGCTGCGGAGGCGCTGGCCATGAATCCGGACGGCATCTTCCTCTCCAACGGCCCC
>VEOV01000251.1 GCA_012026855.1 Geobacter sp. | reverse complement strand
GCATGAACTGGATCAGCATCACCGAGAAGCTTCCCGAGGACAATCTGCCGGTCATCCTGTTTACCCCGTTCGATTATTTCGGCGCCCTGCACTCCTGCGTCGGCAATGCCGAGAGCATCCGCAGCTGCACCGTGGCCAGCGGCGAGGGGCTGGAGCCGATCTTCACCCACTGGGTGCCGCTGCCCGAATATCCGTCCGATAACAGTCGCTGCTGCGATAACTAACTAGAGGCAAAGGAGATTTGACATGCAAGGGAAAAAGTTTTACCAGCATCTCTACTTTCAGGTTCTGACCGCTATCAGCATCGGTATTGCCGTCGGGCATTTTGCCCCGGAGACCGGCGCGGCCATGAAACCCCTGGGTGACGGCTTCATCAAGCTGATCAAGATGATCATCGCTCCGGTAATCTTCTGCACCGTGGTCACCGGCATTGCCGGCATGGAAGACATGAAGAAGGTGGGCCGGGTCGGCGGCAAGGCGCTGCTCTACTTCGAAGTCGTCACCACCATGGCCCTGGCCATCGGCCTGCTGATCGTCAGCATCATCCAGCCGGGCGCCGGCATGAACGCCGATGTTACCAAACTGGACACCAAGGCTTTGTCCGCCATCACTGCCAAGGCGCCGGCCACCTCCACGGTGGATTTCTTCCTCAACATCATCCCCTCCAGCGTGGTGGATGCCTTTGCCAAGGGGGACATTCTCCAGGTGCTGCTCTTTGCCATTCTGTTCGGTTTTGCCCTCTCCATGCTGGGTGATCGGGGCAAGGTGGTCTTCAAGTTCATTGACGAAGTCTCCCACGTGCTGTTCGGTATTGTCGGGGTCATCATGAAGGCTGCTCCCATCGGCGCCTTCGGCGCCATGGCGTTCACCATCGGCAAGTTCGGCCTCGGCTCCCTGACCAAGCTGGGGATGCTCATGGGGAGCTTCTACCTCACCTGCCTGCTGTTCGTTTTCGTGGTGCTCGGCACCATCGCCAAGCTGTGCGGCTTCAATATCTTCAAATTCCTCAAGTACATCAAGGAGGAGCTGCTGATCGTGCTCGGCACCTCGTCGTCAGAGTCGGTCCTGCCGCGTATGATGGCCAAGCTGGAGAACCTGGGCTGCACTAAGTCCGTGGTCGGTCTGGTCATCCCGACCGGCTACTCCTTCAACCTGGACGGCACCTCCATCTACCTGACCATGGCCGCCCTGTTCGTGGCCCAGGCCACCAACACGCCGCTTACCCTGACCCAGACCCTGACCATTCTCGGCGTGCTGCTGCTCACCTCCAAGGGGGCCGCCGGGGTTACCGGCAGCGGCTTCATTACCCTGGCAGCCACCTTTGCAGTCATCCCGACCATCCCGGTGGCCGGTCTGGCGCTGATCCTTGGGATTGACCGCTTCATGTCCGAGGCCCGCGCCCTGACCAATCTGGTCGGCAACGGTGTGGCCACGGTGGTGATCTCCCGCTGGGAAAACGAGCTGGACCTGAACAGGATGACCCAGGTGCTCAACAATGAAACCGTGGCTGAAGCGGACGAGCCGGAGGCCATTCTGGAAGGGATCCTCACCCCAGAAGGGGAGTTGTCGGCCGAACAGGCCTGATTGACCAGGCAGATTTAACCACTGTTGAACGGGCATGCCAGTTATGCTCCTTGCGCAACCGGGAGAGCAATCTCCCGGTTTTTTTATAGGCCGCCAGACCGCCTGCCGGCAAAGATCTGGTGCAACTTGACGTAAACCCGACAATTTTAATGATATTTACTGCTAGTAAAAATATTTACTTTGAGTTAAAGATAAATTGCGGCATGTAAATGGAAACTTGGTTTCGCATGAACTGGAACCTTCCTTACCGGCACCCCTTTCATAACCTGCCCAGTACTGACATTTCAGGAACATGTTCACCCAAGATCGGGCCCAACCAACGTTGCACTACAACAGAGACAGAGGAGAAGAGCGTAATGACGAAAAAGTTGAATGCACTGGAGTATCACTCAATGGGGCGCAAGGGGAAAATCGAGGTGATCTCGACCAAGCCTTGCCAGACAGCGCGGGATCTTTCGCTGGCCTACTCTCCGGGTGTTGCCGAGCCCTGCCTGGCCATCGAGCAGAACCCCGAGGATGCCTACAAGTACACTGCCAAGGGGAACCTGGTGGCGGTTGTTTCCAACGGCACGGCAGTGCTCGGCCTCGGCAACCTGGGAGCCCTGGCCGGCAAACCGGTCATGGAAGGGAAGGGGATCCTGTTCAAGCGCTTTGCCGACATTGACGTCTTTGACATCGAACTGGATACCGAGGATCCGGAAGAGATCATCAAGGCCTGCCAGCTGCTGGAGCCGACCTTC
>VEOV01000137.1 GCA_012026855.1 Geobacter sp. | reverse complement strand
TCAGCCGTGACTGGATAATCTGGGCAGACTTGATGCGCTGTTCGTTCCCCTGATAGGCCAGAATGGTAAATCTGAAGGGCTTGCCATCCCTGACAAGAAAGCCGTCGCTGTTCTTATCCCGCCAACCGGCGGCGGCCAGCAGGGCAACAGCCCTTTGCGGATCATACTGAAAAGGGCGCAGAGCGGCATTGTAGGCCCAGGTGCCCGGTATGAACGGAGTGTTACCCGGCTGGCCGAGACCGAACAGGACGCCAGACACCAGTTCATCCTTGTTAATGGCACAGGTGATGGCCTGCCTGACACGTTTGTCGACAAAAAGGGGATTTTTCAGGTTATAGCCGAGATAGGTGTATGAAGGGACAGGATAACTGTATTTGTTGAACATGGAGAGAAAATCGGCCCCGTTGGTCTGCCGCTTGAACTGCACCGGGGTAAGCCCCATCATGTCCAGTCCGCCTGCTTTCAACTCCATGTACATGGTTGATGTATCGGGAATGATGCGAAAAATCCGCTTTTCTATGAATGGCCGGCCTTCAAAGTAGTTGCTGTTGGCTTCAAGTATCAGCCTCTGCCCTGCAATCCACTCCGCAAACCGGTACGGACCTGTCCCGACAGGCTTTCTGGCAAGTTCCGACTTGGTGATATCTTTACCTTCAAGCAGATGTGCCGGCAGGATGGCAAGCCCCCAGGAAGCCAGAGCCGGGGCAAACGGCTTGGCGTAAACGACCTTGAAAGTATAGGGATCTGGGGCTGCGGCGCTCTTTACCTGAAGAAAATCCTCTGCATAGGCTGTCGGCGTCTTGGGATCAATTATCGTCCGGTAGGTGTACATGACATCGCGGGAGGTGAACGCCCTGCCGTCATGCCATTTTACCCCTCTGCGCAGATGGAAGGTGATGGTCAAACCGTCAGTAGAAACCTCCCAGCGCTCGGCAAGATCGCCGGTCAATTCAAGATTCTTGTCGTATTTGAGCAGCCCGTTATAGATGAGACCGGCAACCGAATGGGAAGCGGAATCTGAAGCGAGGAGAGGAATGAGGGTAGAAGGCTCACCGATGGTGCCTTCAATCAGGGAATCACCAAAAGCCGGTTTGCCAGGTTCGCGTGGCGCCGGCACCGGCAGGCTGTTTTGATCAGAACAGGCGCAACACAGGAAAAGTAGCAAGGCAGACAGTGTGAAGGCCTTGAGCTGCCTCATTTCTCACCGCTCTCCGCCTTTACCCGCTTAATCTTTTCTGCAATTTCTTTCCTGCCCGGTTCCAGCAGGAGTACCTGCCGGTAAAATTTGAGAGCGCTTTTGTAGTTTTTCAGGGCGGCATAAGCGTCGGCAAGATGCTCCTTTATGGTCGGGTCATCACTGACCAGTTCCGACGCCCGCTCCAGTTCTGCCACAGCATCTGCATAACGCTTCATCTTGAAATACAACCAGCCAAGGCTGTCGAGGATAAAGCCGTCATTAGGGCGAAGCGCAGTAGCCTTTTTCAGCAGAGTCAAGGCTTCATCAAGATTTTCATTCATCTCGACATAGGAATAACCGAGGTAGTTGAGCGCCTGGGCATCGTCAGGAGCCAACTCCAGGGTTTTCTTCATCCTTTCGATGAGTTTGTCCCTGTTATGCAGCTTGTCGTAGAGCACACCGACACGAAAATGCAGCCGCGCCTCCTGACTGAACTCGATTTCAACCGCCAGCAGCGTATTCAGTGCCTCCTGATAGCGTTGCATCCCTTCGTAAACACCGGCAAGATGGAGGTAAAGATCAAACTTGTTTCGACTGGTCAGAATTGCTGCCTTGAGGGCATCAAGCCCCTTTTCACCCTCGCCTCTGTCCAGATAAAGGTAAGCGATATGCCCCATGGCATCGGTATAGTTGAAGGCACTGTTAGGTATCCTGCCATATTCGTCTATTGCTGCCTGGCTGTCACCCTTCTCTTCATAGGCGGAAGCCAGATAGAACCTTATCTGGTTGGCGTTCGGTTCCTGGGCGAGAATAGCCTTGAACTCCCTGATGGCATCATCGAACTGGCCAAGTTCAAGGTAAACCAGCCCGGCCTTTCTCCTGCTGTCCAACCCGCCTATCCCCCTTGAAATGAGATTCTTCAGGATGCCAAGGGCCTGATCCAGCTTCTTTTCCTGGATATAAAGCTGCACCAGGTGCTGCATGACCGAAAAATTATGGGGATTGATTGCAAGCAACGACTCGAATGCTTTTATCGCCTCGCTCCGTTCACCCTGAGACTCCAGTGAAAGTCCGATATCAAGATAAACCGGCTCAAAATCGGGCTTCAGCTCTATTACCTTCCTGTAGTACGTCAGCGCATCTTTCGGGAGCTTCATCTGTTCGTAGCTTTTGCCCAGATAGTAAACAGCAAGAGCCGAGTCGGGATTTTTCTCCAGTAAAGACTTGAGTGTTTTGACCGCCTCCTCGTATTCAAAAATCCTGAGATAGGTTATGGCAAGCTGAAGATAGGCCTCTTCTTTTTCAGGGAGGAGTTCAATGGCCCGGCGATAGTGATCGACAGCCACCCGCTCCTGCTTGAGGTTGGTGAGGATATTAGCTAGCAGCAGCTCCGCTTCGCCCTGTTTCGGATCGAGGGAGATGGCGGTTTTGCAGGCATTAATCGCCTCCTGAACCCTGTTCAGCTTAAGGTAAAGCTCGGCAACGGTTGTGTGCAGGTAGGCACTTTGCGGCGCAGCTTCGATGGACGCCTGCAGAAGCGTCACCGCTCCGTCATAATCACCTTCAAGGGCGTGAATCCTGGCGAGAGAGAAGAGATACATCGACCGGGACTCGACGATGTTCAGCGCAGGCGGAGCATCGGAAGACACTTCCATGGTATCCGGGATTACATATCGCTCTGCTGTGCAACCGGCAGAAAACATCACAATCGAAATTAGTGCCGCTCTTAATCTGGTCATTAAATTGCCTTCCGTTTTCATACCTGTATAAACTAGTAAAAATTAACACAGAGTACTATACGCGTCAAATCAGATTATTGAAAATCCGCAGTTTTTCCATCCTGAGCAAAAAAACATCCTGTTGCTTTTGGAGTTAAAATATCCTATTATTTCAAACTTGTTTCTGACGGGGGACCGTCACCACTTACTGGACAAAGGAGTATCCCGGAAAATGCTCGGCATAATGCGTAAATACAAAGAATCCATCCTTATTAAAGTTGTTTTTGTAATTATTGTCCTCTCGTTTATCGGGACAATTTTCCTCGTATGGGGAAAGGGTGGTGACGGCGGTGGACGCTCCCTTGGCTACGCTGCAAAAGTTGACGGCACAAAGATTTCCCTTGAAGATTACCAGCAATCCTACTATCGCCTCAGAGGCGTTTACGAACAGCTTTATCAGAGATCGCTCCCTCCTGAAATTGAAAAACAGCTCGGCATCAAGAAAATGGCTATTGAAAATCTGGTTGAATCGATGCTGATCACCAAGGCTGCCAAAAAGATGGGCATTTCCGTCAGCAAAGACGAAATAGCCACTGCCATTGCAGCAATCCCTTCATTTCAGAAGAACGGCGCCTTCGATTTCCAGCAGTACCAGGCGACCCTCAAGGCAAACAGAATGACCGCCGGGGATTTTGAAGAGGCCCAAAAGAGTGAACTGACCATCAAGAAGGCCAGAAAGGCTATCCAGGACAAGGCGGTTGTCTCTGATGCCGATGCGGAAACCTACTATCACAAAAAGAATGACAGGCTTGAACTGCAGTATGCAGCGTTTACTCCGGAATCGGTTCTCGCCGAGATCAAGCTGACCGACGCAGATCTTGACAGCTATCTCAAGGGACACCAGGATCAGTTCAAGACCCCCGAGCAGATCAGCCTTCAGTACGTCCTGATCGAGCCGTCAGCCATCGCCGGCAAGGTCAGTGTCAGCGACGAAGAGGTTCAGACCTATTACCAGAAGAATATCGATCGTTACCAGGGGAAGAACGGCATCCTTCCCCTTGCCGAGGTGAAGGAAAAGGTCAAGGCTGATGCTACCCGCAACTAGGCCGGCAAGGATGCATATGAAAAGGCTGCCGACACCATCAACAAGAATATTGCTGCTGCCAATCTTCAGGCTGTGGCCTCCTCCCTGGGGGTTAAAGTCCAGGAGACCGCGCTTTTCCAGGCAAAAATGCCACCTGCCCAGCTTGCAGGAGAAGAGGCGCTGCTGAAAAAGGGCTTCATGCTGAAGCAGGGTGAGCTGGCCGGGCCGATTGAAACAACAAAGGGTGTATATGCTGTCAAGCTGAAAGACCGCAAACCGGCTGAAGTTCCCCCACTGGCCCAGACAAGAAGTGCTGTTGAGCCTAAGGCCAAGGCTGACAAGGCAAAAGATCTGGCTGCTAAAAAGGCTGAAGAGGCTCTGGCAGCACTTGGCAAAGGTGGTGCGGGCCTGAAACTGCAGGAGACCGGCAGCTTCAGCTACAGCGATGCAGCCACCATCCCCGGCATCGGTGTTTCCAAGGACGCCATTGAAGCGGCCTTTGCTCTGACGACTGCGGCGCCCCTCCCGAAGAACGCTTTCAAAATCGGTGACAAGTGGGTGGCGTTCAGGCTGAAAAACCGCTCCGCAGCACCGGCTGATGAATTCCAGAAGACCAAAGAGGATCTCAAGAAGCAGATCCTGCCGAAGAAACAGCAGGAAGCATTGGACAACTGGCTGAAAGAGCTGAAAGCAGCCGCAAAGATAGAGATAAACCAACAGCTTATTGCTGACTGACAGGAGCCTGAATATGTCAACACCACTTTTAACAACTAATTTTCCAAACCTTAAACTGGCTGCCAAGGGGAAGGTCCGCGACATCTATGACCTTGGCGATACCCTGCTGCTGGTCACCTCCGACAGGATATCCGCATTCGACGTCATCATGAACGAAGGAATTCCGGACAAGGGCTTTGTCCTTAACCAGATATCCTCGTTCTGGTTCAAGATGATGGAAGACATCATTCCCAATCATATCATCAGCACCAATGTTGCTGATTTCCCGGCCGAGTGCCAGCAGTACGCCGCTGAGCTTGAAGGACGCTCCATGCTGGTCAAAAAGGCAAAACCTCTGGCTGCCGAATGCATCGTCCGGGGCTACCTGTCAGGCTCCGGCTGGAAAGATTACAAGTCAACCGGTTCTGTCTGCGGCATCAAACTGCCGGCAGGCCTGGTGGAATCCTCCAAGCTCGAAGAACCGATCTTCACCCCCTCAACCAAGGCCGAACTCGGCACCCATGACGAGAACATCTCCTTTGAGGAAATGGCAAAACTGTGCGGCAGGGAACTGGCTGAACAAGTCCGTGACGCCACCATCAAGATTTACCTCAAAGCAAGGGATTATGCCGAAACAAAGGGGATTATCATTGCCGATACCAAATTTGAATTCGGCATCTATGACGGCAAACTGATCATCATTGACGAATGCCTGACACCGGATTCCAGCCGTTTCTGGCCCAAGGATCAGTACAAACCGGGCGGCGCCCAGCCAAGCTTTGACAAGCAGTACCTGCGCGACTACCTGGAAACCCTCGACTGGGGCAAGACCGCACCGGCGCCGCCACTGCCTGCGGAAGTCATCAAAAAGACTGGAGAGAAGTACATGGAAGCCCTGGTCAAGCTCACCGGCAAAGGGAAGTAATTTTCAGCTACAGATCAAGGAACTGCAAGCCCCGGAAGAGATTCCGGGGCTTTTTAACAGGAATTTTATGTCCAGTAAAACTATTAACCTCACCGACTCCCATGCCCATATCTACGGCGATGAGTACCACGCTGATTTTGATGCGATGCTGGCGAGAGCCGCTGAAGCAGGCGTGAAAACCATTATTGCCGTTGGCGCTGACCTTGAATCAAGCCGACAGGCAGTGGCGCTGGCAGAAGCCCATGACAATATCTATGCCGCGGTCGGCATCCACCCCCATGATGCAGCCGGGGTTGCTGACAGCGATTATGCCGCCATTGAAGCGCTTGCCAGCAGCAGCAGGGTTATTGCCATTGGCGAGATCGGTCTGGATTTTTATCGCGACCGATCGCCCAGGCCGGAGCAGGAAGCGGTTTTCAGACAATTCATCCGCCTGGCTAGAAAGCTTGGCAAACCGGTCATCATCCACGACCGTGATGCCCATGAGCGGATCATGGCCATTCTGGAGGAAGAGCGCGCTGCCGAGACCGGCGGTGTGCTGCACTGTTTTTCCGGCGATGTCGCCATGGCGCAGCAATGCATCGCCATGGGCTTTTACATCTCCATCCCCGGCACAGTCACCTATGCCAATAACCATCAACTGCACGCGGTAGTAAAAAGCGTCAAGATCGAGCATATGCTCATTGAAACCGACGCCCCCTACCTCACCCCGACGCCCCATCGCGGCAAGAGAAACGAACCGGCCTATGTCAGACTGACGGCGGAAAAAGTCGCCGAACTCAAAGGGCTCTCCCTGGCAGATGTGGCCAGGATTACGAGCCTCAACACAGCCAGGCTTTTCCGTTTCGACGCCGGCAAGCAAAGCGAAACCATTGCCTATATGATCAGGGACTCTCTCTACCTGAATATTACCAACCGCTGCTCAAACCGCTGCAGTTTCTGTGCGAAGTTTGATGATTTCAGCGTTAAAGGGCATGAGCTGATGCTGCAGCACGAGCCGACTGCAGCCGAGGTGCTGGCGGCCATGGAGAGCTACAATACCTTCCGGGAGGTTGTCTTCTGCGGCTTTGGTGAACCGCTGCTCAGACTGGACCTGGTGAAGGAGGTCTCCGCCGAGCTGAAGCGCAGAGGGCTGAAGGTCAGGATCAATACCGATGGTCAGGCAAATCTTGTCCATGGCAGAAACATCCTGCCTGAGCTGTCAGGCCTTGTGGACTCCCTATCTGTCAGCCTGAATGCCGCTGATGCGTCTACATACGCGGCTCTGTGCAACACCCCTTACGGCGACAAAGGCTTCGAAGGTGTCTGTGAGTTTTTGCGGAGCGCTACTGAGCATATCCCTGAAGTTGTCGCCTCGGCAGTAACGGTCCCGGGAGTTGACATTGCGGCGGTCAGAGCGTTGGCAGAATCACTGGGGGTAAAATTTCGTGAGCGGGAGTATGCTGAAGTTGGTTAAATCATGACCGGCCTGCAACTTGAAAGTATTTCGGAGTGGTTCGACCGGTTTGTCGCCAGCTTCACAGGCAACGAGCCTGAACAACAGCGCAACTACGACCTTAAAACAAACCACACCCGGCTGGTGCAGGCAAATATCGAGCGACTGGCGGAGCATCTGCACCTGGCAGCCGCAGACCGGGCACTGGCAAGTGCCATCGCCATCTGCCATGACGTTGGCCGGTTTCCGCAGTTCCGCGATTATGGCACTTTCAATGATGCCACCTCTACCAACCACGCGTCTCTGGCAATCACAACTCTCAAAAATGAAGGGATACTTGACAGCATTGCCAGTGAGCGCAGCAGCATCCTGTTGCAAGCGGTGGCTCTGCACAATGTCTTTATTCTGCCGGACAATCTCGACCCTGTGGTGGCCCGTTTTACCAGGCTGATTCGTGATGCCGACAAGCTCGACATCTGGCGGGTGCTGCTTGACTACTGCACTGCAGAGCCTGAGGAACGGGCTTCGGCGGTAATGTGGGGGCTGCCGGATACCGGCCGCTGTTCTGAGAATGCCTTGCAGGAAGTAGCGGCAGGCAGGATGCTGCAGAGCAAACTGTTGGCCACAGCCGACGACTTCAAGTTGTTGCAGCTTTCGTGGGTGTTTGACCTGAATTTTGATGAGTCTTTCAGAATAGTGGCCGAACGGGGTTACATCGAAGCCCTGATCGGCCTGCTGCCGGCTCATCAGGATTGCCGGGAGGCAATCGAGGTCGTCACAAACCGGGTCAAGACCATGGCAGGACGTATTTAGCCTGGAAACAGCTCCTGCAGCTTCCGGCAAAAACCATCCGGATTTGCCGGAAACGCCTCTACCCGGCAGTGCAGCTGTTCTGCCAGCCCAGCCAGAGACATGTCGTCGAGAAAGATCCCCTCCCCCTCCTTCAGCATCACGTCTGGAACAAGCACTATACCGCCGGCAACTTTGCCGGCCAGAGCATTAACAATATCCCTGCCGCTGACAAGTCCGGTCACCGTTACCAGGCTGCCAAAAAGTGTATTAACGACCCCTACGGCATTGACTGCGACACCGGTCCTCACGGCAACAACCTGCAAAAATGCTTCTACATGGGCCAGGGGAGAAACACCGGTAACGACTGTAACCGCACCTTTACCTAACGGTTCCAGACTGGCCAGAACTTCGGCAGATTCTTCCTCAAAAAGAGGAATCATCCCCACGCCGTTCTCCAACTGGGGGAAATCTCCATAGGTAACAGCGGCAGGAAAAGGCAGAGCTGCCTTCAGGTAGAATTCATCGGCAAAGAAGAGAAATGGCTCACCGAGGTGCCCATCAAGCTCATCCTTGACAGGTGTCCACTGCTCAATGAATTGGGCTGCATACTCCTGTGTAACCGGCTCAAGTGACGGAAGCCGCTGGCGATGGGCGGTGAGCCCCACAGGGACAATGGCCAGCGAAGCGACCCTTGGGTAAAGTGCCGCAAGGTCACTGATGCTCTTCTGCAGGAAAGCGCCATCATTGATGCCCGGGCAGAGTACAATCTGGGTATGCATGGTGATGCCGGCAGCAGCGAGGTCCGTCATCATCGGCAGCAGTGGCGGAATACCCTTGCGCCCCAGCATCTTCTGCCGGACCGGCTCATCTGTCACATGGACGGAAATGTAAAGGGGTGAGAGTTTCTGTTCCTTGATTCTACCCAGCTCCTCAGCCGTGATGTTAGTCAGGGTAACATAATTGCCGTAAAGGAACGAAAGCCGGTAGTCCTCATCCTAGACATAAAGTGGCTTTCTGAGCCCTTTGGGGAGCTGGTGCACGAAACAGAAAATGCAGTTGTTGCCGCAACAGGCAGGGGCCGGCGCATGAAAACAGATGCCAAGCGGCGTCCCCTCACTGTTGTCTATCTCAACTTCCCACAGCTCGCCATTACCTTTCATGACGAGGAGCAGCAGCTCCTCATCGGCAGTATGGTAATGATAATCGATGATGTCGCGTACAGACTTGTCGTTTACTGCAATGAGCCTGTCCCCCGCCTCGATCTCCATCTCGGCGGCAATACTACCCTCGATTACACTTTCGATCAGCAGACCTTCGTCAATCATAATGCTCCGGAAACAGAAAGGGGGCTTCAGTGCAGAAGCCCCCTTCAGTAATATTGGTCGGGGTATTGCTATTGATGCAAACGGAATTGACCATCAGCAGAAGCTATGGATGCAACGGCATGTTTGTAGATCAACATGTCTCCGTTAACTTCAATCAGAATTGAGAAATTGTCAAATGACTTGATCAGACCCTCAATCTTTTCACCGGAAATCATTTTTATTGAAATCCTCACCCGCTCTTTGCGTGACTGGTTCAAAAACTGGTCCTGAATATTGAACGGCGCCTTGGTCATAAAAAAAACTCCTGTAATGAAAATAATCTTTGCGGAACGATAATAACAGAACACGCAAGATAATCAAGCATATCGTTAAATATCATGAGGCGGGGGCGAATTCCCCCATTTTAAAGCTGAACACCCCTTTCAGTGAGTACCTTGGTGCTGGAGTCAAAGTAGAGTCATAGTCGGAAAAGGTTACATCAAAAGAGCCGCTCACATGGCCAGACATTACTGAATCAGGGGTAAAGGTGATAACGCCGTTTTCCACTTTTTTCCTGGTTGCCTGTTGGCCGTCGAGCACGTAGAAGGTTCCTGGGAACTGCTCGTATTCACCGCCGGACTCAATGGAAAATGAGCGGTTAAACTGGGGAAGCTGGCCGACCTTGGGGACATCAATCCTGAAAACAGTCCGGGCATTGATGTCGGTTAGCGATGCAGCCACGTTTGCCTGTATGGACCAGAACGCCTGATTGTCAGTTGAGTAGTAAAAATTCGGCGTGGTGGAAAAGTTATAGTCTGTGGCAGATATCTGCATGTAGTTAGTCTTGATCAGGTTGGAAACTGCCTGATAAGAGGACGAAGCGGATATTGTTGAAGACTGGGGCGCTGCTGCAGTCAACGAAGGTGAGCTGCCTCCACCTCCGCCACACCCCTGCATGGTTACCCCGGCGAGGGAAACAACTGCAACCAGAACCGCCCGCATCAACTTTCTCTGCAGATGAATGCCGTGATTTACCTGGTGGAGACGAGCATATCCCTCTTCAACAAGTACTTCGCCAAGTTTTTTACTGGAGGCCTCCTGCTTGGCAAGGGCATCATCCAGTTGCCCCCTGGAGATATAACCGGCGGACACCAGAATCTCTCCAAGCCTCAGCGGCGAGCTTAAGGCGGCAGAAGAGTGCTGATTCTCCTGGAACTTGAGTACCGAATGAATCTCAGGAGGGGTGATAAGCCCCATCTG
>VEOV01000130.1 GCA_012026855.1 Geobacter sp. | reverse complement strand
GTCAGTAATTACCCGCAGCCGGAAGTAAAAAAGCCCCCTGATGTATTTCAGGGGGCTTTTTTATTTATTTTATGGTCGTGTCCGGCGTTATTCTGAATCTTGCCAGAGTGTGCTCAAAACTCCTTTTACAACTTTCCAGCCTTGCAATCATCTCCTGGCCATTACTTTCATCAATTGCGTTAGCTGCAATCTTCTCTTCAATTTCGTTGATATGGTTAGTGATGGTTGCGAAGCTCTCTTGGACATCAGCTACTGTCGCTTGCAGTTCATCGGAGAGCACGTTGACACAATCCGCGAGATCTTGCAAATCGTCACCGTTCCTGAGTGCCAGGGTTGAGTTGAGGTTCCAGGTCGTCATCTGCTCCAGTTTCTGCTTCAAGCGATAGACCGGACCGGCAATCTTGTGGGTGATGAATATGCTGAAAAAACCGAACAGAGGAATGACAATGAATACCGCCGGCCAGACGTTCTTGTGGTAAAGGAGGAGGATTTCAGCGGCACGGACCTGCTCGTTTACCGGGGAATTAAAGATAAACGGCAGCAGTTGGGGGAGAAAAAGAGTCACTACGAAAAAAATGGTGTAGAGCAGCAGCATGAATATGACTAGTAGGATGTATTTCAGCTGAAACTGCCTGTCGATAAAAAACTTACGTCGTTTGTATGGTCGCATGCTATGGCCCTTGCGTAATTATTTGTCCAAGTGTCAGGACAAGTCGGGTATGTTTTTTGTCCGTAGCGCGGACGGGCAGGGTGTAGGTGTCATCCGCCAAGACATAGCTGTCCACCGTAGAGAGACTGCTTTTGTAGCTTTCCAGGAGCATTGGTGATAAGACCGGTCTCCCCTGGGGGTCATAACCTGTGGTGAAATTTATGTCAGTAGGGTAGCTGCCCACGGTGATATGGTAATCTTCCAGGGTCTTGCGGGTTTCCTCCAGAGAGTAGATGGCGCGGGTGATCTTGGCCTTGTCTATGTAATTGGTATAAACTGGGTAGCACAGTGCGCTGAGGATGGCAATGATTGTTATGGCAACCAGGATTTCCACCAGGGTGAAACCGGAACTGTTTCGCTCTCTGGTCCGTTCAGCAGCAGGTATGACAGGTGGGCTGATAATCATGAAATGTACCTATTATTCTGCTAAAATGTTGCATGTCTTTGTCTATATGCCACTTTTCGGATTCAATAAACAGATTACAATGAAAAATACATATATCAAGTGGCAATATCACTTGCGGTAGCGATTCAAATTGCATAAACTTGCACAAAAATGGCTTGAGGGTGTTATGGAAATCAAGGGATTCAGTTTTTCCGCCGTTGAGGCGGCCATTAAAAAACCGGGCAGGCTGGATCTGGCGTTGATACTGTCGGCCCTGCCTGCAGATGTTGCGGCTCTGTTTACCACCAACAAGGTCAAGGCTGCTCCCGTGCTGCTTGATGAGGCGAGGGTAAAGAGCGGCCGTGTCCGCGGCATAGTTGTTAACAGCGGCAATGCCAACGCCTGTACCGGTGAGCAGGGGATGGTGGATGCAATAGAAACGGCAAGATTGGCTGCCCAGGGACTGCAGATCCCTGAGGAGTCACTGCTTGTCGCCTCGACCGGCGTAATCGGTCAGAGTCTGCCCATGGACCGGCTCAGGAAAGCCATGCCATCGCTTGCCTCAGCATGCGGCAGTTGCGGCTTTGATTCAGTTGCCGCAGCCATCATGACAACCGACACCTTCCCGAAGATGGAGAGCCGTAGCGGCGTTGCAGGTGGCGTGCCGTATACCATTGCCGGCGTTGCCAAGGGTGCCGGAATGATCATGCCGAACATGGCTACCATGCTGGCGTTCATCATAACCGATGCCGCCATTGATCCTGCATTGCTGCAAAAGTCTTTCAGAGCGGCAAACGAGCTCTCCTTCAATTCCATAACAGTTGATGGCGACATGTCGACCAATGACACGGCGATCATCCTTGCCAACGGCGCAGCCGGCAATGTCCCGCTCCTTGAGGGAACCGCCGATGCCGCGCAGTTTGTGGCCCTGCTCAACGACCTGACCCTGTCGCTGGCAAAACTGATCGTCAGGGATGGTGAAGGGGCAACCAAATTTGTTAGCGTGACGGTGCGCGGGGCGGCATCAGATGAGGATGCCAAACGGGCAGCCATGGCAGTGGCCAATTCATCCCTGGTAAAGACCGCTTTTTTCGGGCAGGACGCCAACTGGGGACGGATCTTTGCAGCGGTAGGCTATTCCGGAGCCCAGGTGGAGCAGCACCGGACCGAGCTGTTCTTTGATGATGTGCAAATGGTGAAGGGTGGGCTCTTCGTTGGCGGTGATGCGGAGATGCGTGGCTCAGAGGTATTACAGAAGCCTGAATTCACAGTGACTGCTGACCTGCATCTCGGTGAGGGAAGTGCCACTGTTTACACCAGTGACCTCTCCTACGACTATGTCAAAATAAATGCGGATTACCGGACATGAGAAAGTTCATCGGTTTCATATTATTCCTGCTGTTTACCGGTGCTCCTGCTTTTGCCGAAGAGAGCGGTATCAAGGTCACCGAGATTGTCATTACCAGCAAGATCGTCAAGGGCAAGCCGATAGACTCCATCAAGCGGCTTTCATCGGCAACTGACAAGAATCTCTACTGTTTCATCCGGACGAGGGCGCCGGAGGGGAGTGACGCCAAACTCCGCCATATCTGGTATAACGGTGACGCCAAGGCGGGGGAGTTTGAGCTTGCCGTTAAAGGGGGCAACTGGCGCACCTACAGCAAAAAGCTGATTCAGAAGGGGTGGGC
>VEOV01000199.1 GCA_012026855.1 Geobacter sp. | reverse complement strand
GGTATGCACACCTGAAGAACCTGAGCAACCGTCATTGGTTTATTGCGGTGCTTGTTTCCTGGGGGATCGCTTTTTTTGAATACCTGATCATGGTTCCGGCAAACAGGATCGGCTACCATGGCGACTTTAACCTGGCGCAACTTAAGATAACCCAGGAAGTGATCACACTCTGCGTGTTTGTCCCGTTTGCGGTTTTCTACATGGGGGTGCCGCTCAAGTGGGATTATCTCTGGGCCGGCTGCTGTCTGGCCGGAGCCGTATTTTTCATATTTCGATAACTGACATAAGGAGTAACCAGTAAATGCCTAAAAGAACAGACATCAAGAAAATCCTCATCATCGGCGCTGGCCCGATCGTCATCGGCCAGGCGTGCGAATTCGACTACTCGGGAACCCAGGCCTGCAAGGCGCTGAAAGAAGAGGGTTTCGAAGTAATCCTGCTGAACAGCAACCCGGCCACCATCATGACCGACCCGGATTTTGCCGACCGCACCTACGTGGAGCCGGTAACGCCGGAGATGCTGGCCAAGATCATCGAAAAGGAGCGCCCCGATGCGGTGCTGCCGACACTGGGCGGCCAGACAGCCCCGAACTCAGCCGCTGCCGGGGCCGAGGCGGGGGTGCTGGAGAAGTGCGGCGTGGAGCTGAGCGGCGCCAAGCTGCCGGCCATCAAGAAGGCGGAAGACCGCACCCTGTTCAAGGAGGCCATGCAGAAGATCGGCCTCGGCATTCCCAAATCCGGTCTGGCCCACAACTACAACGAAGCGATGACCGTCATCAAGGAGGTCGGCTTCCCGGCCATCATTCGCCCCTCCTTTACCCTTGGCGGCACCGGCGGCGGTATTGCCTACAACATGGAAGAGTACGAGCGGATGGCCATGGCCGGCATCGACGCTTCGCCGACCGACGAGGTCCTGGTGGAGGAGTCGGTTATCGGCTGGAAGGAGTACGAGCTGGAGGTGATGCGCGACACGGCTGACAACGTTGTCATTATCTGTTCCATCGAAAACCTCGATCCCATGGGGGTCCATACCGGCGACTCCATTACCGTGGCTCCGGCCCAGACCCTGACCGATAAGGAGTACCAGATCCTGCGGGATGCTTCCCTGAAGATCATCCGCGAGATCGGTGTCGATACCGGCGGCTCCAACATCCAGTTCGGTATCAATCCGCGGGACGGCCGCCTGGTGGTTATCGAGATGAATCCCCGGGTCTCCCGTTCGTCGGCCCTGGCCTCCAAGGCGACCGGATTTCCGATCGCCAAGATTGCTGCCAAGCTGGCGGTCGGCTACCGGCTGGACGAGATCATCAACGACATCACCCGGGAGACCCCGGCCTGCTTCGAGCCGACCATCGACTACGTGGTCACCAAGATTCCCCGCTTCACCTTCGAGAAGTTCCCGGCAGCCGACGCCACCCTGACCACCCAGATGAAATCGGTGGGTGAGGTCATGGCCATCGGCCGGACCTTCAAGGAGTCCTTCCAGAAAGCGCTTCGCTCCCTGGAGATCGGTTCTTGCGGCTTCGAGTCTCGCCTCTTTGACCTGGCAACCGAGACCAGACGGGCGCTGACCGCCAAGGAGCAGCAGACCCTGGTTGAAAAGCTGCGTACCCCCAACTGCGACCGGCTCTGGTATGTTGGTGATGCCTTCCGCTCGGGCATGTCGGTTGAAGAGATCTTCGAGATTACCGCTATTGACCCCTGGTTCCTGCATAACATCCGTCAGATCATTGAGAAGGAAGAGGAGCTGAAGAAGGTTGCTCCGGCCGCGGTCACTGCCGATATTCTGCGGGAGGCCAAGCAGTACGGCTTTTCAGACAAGTTCCTCGGTCGTCTCTGGGGAAAAAATGACGAGGAGATTCGCCAGCTGCGGCTTTCTCTGGGTGTGAAGCCTGTTTTCAAGCGGGTTGATACCTGTGCCGCCGAATTCGTTGCCTATACCCCCTATCTCTACTCAACCTACGAGGAGGAGTGCGAGGCCGAGGTCACCGACCGGAAGAAGATCATGATCCTGGGGGGCGGTCCGAACCGGATCGGCCAGGGGATCGAGTTCGACTACTGCTGCGTCCATGGCGTTTTTGCCCTGGCAGCCGACGGCTATGAGACCATCATGGTCAACTGCAACCCGGAGACGGTTTCCACCGACTACGATACCTCGGACCGGCTCTACTTCGAGCCGCTCACTTACGAGGATGTGCTGTCAATCGTCGATATCGAGAAGCCTTACGGCGTCATCGTCCAGTTCGGCGGTCAGACGCCGCTGAAGCTGGCCGTTGCCCTGGAAAAGGCCGGCGTGCCGATCATCGGCACTTCGCCGGACTCCATCGACCGGGCCGAGGATCGGGAGCGCTTCCAGGAGATGCTCCACAAGCTGGGCCTGAGGCAGCCGGAGAACGGCACCGCCCGCTCCTTTGAGGAGGCGGAAGAGGTTGCCAACCGGATCGGCTACCCGGTGGTGGTGCGGCCATCCTACGTTCTGGGCGGTAGGGCCATGGAGATCGTCTACGATGTGGACAATCTGCGCCGCTACATGCATACCGCAGTCCAGGCCTCCCCGGAGCACCCGATCCTCATCGACAAGTTCCTGGACGAGGCGATCGAGATTGACGTGGATGCCCTCTGTGACGGCACTGACGTGGTCATCGGCGGCATCATGGAGCATATCGAGGAGGCCGGCATCCACTCCGGCGATTCCGCCTGTTCCCTGCCACCATATTCCATCTCGGCTGCAGTGGTGGATGAGATTCGCCGTCAGACTGCCCTGATGGCCCTGGAGCTGAACGTCAAGGGGCTGATGAACGTCCAGTATGCCCTGAAGGATGACGATATCTACATTCTTGAAGTCAATCCCCGTGCCTCCCGCACTTCGCCTTTCGTCTCCAAAGCTACTGGCCGGCCGCTGGCCAAGATTGCCGCCAGCATCATGGGGGGCAGGAGCCTGAAAGAGCAGGGGATTCTCGAAGAGATCAGCATCAAGCATGTGGCGGTCAAGGAGTCGGTCTTTCCGTTCGTCAAGTTCCCCGGGGGTGATACCATCCTCGGTCCGGAGATGAAGTCCACCGGCGAAGTCATGGGGATTGATGATAACTTTGCCAAGGCCTTTGCCAAGGCCCAGCTGGGCGCCGGGGCAAAACTGCCGACCAGGGGGAAGGTCTTTATCAGCGTCAAGGACCAGGACAAGAAGCATATGGTCCCGGTTGCCGCGAACCTGGCCGCTGCCGGTTTCCAGATTCTGGCCACCCGCGGCACGGCTGTCTACTTGAAGGAGAAAGGGGTGCCGGTACAGACGGTCAACAAGGTGCTCGAAGGGCGCCCCCATATCGTCGACGCCATCAAGAACGGCGATATTGCCATGGTGTTCAATACCACCCACGGCGCCCAGGCAGTGGCCGACTCGTTCTCCATCAGGCGTGAGACCCTGGCCCATGGAGTGACCTACTACACCACAGTTTCAGGGGCCAAAGCCGCTGTTGATGCCATTATCGCCATCCAGCAGGAGGGTCTCGGCGTCAAGGCGCTGCAGGATTTCCTCAAGTAGCAGCTGAATGCACTTATAGACTACTTCAATGTTATTTTCTTGGGAGTTTATGCCCAGCTTCGGACATTAATCCAAAAGCCGCTTTTTCTGCATCACTGCAGGGATGGCGGCTTTTTTACAAACGCACAGCTGCACTTACGGCGCTGCATTAATAACCCGGAGCATTATGTCCATACGTGAATATTTCGAACAGCATGAAGAGCAGGCCTTTGTGGCAAAGGCGCTGGCAACGGCTGTTGCCATTATTCTCGTCAAGAACTTCCTTGCCGGGCTGATCTCTTTCCTGATTCTCATCTTCCCGGTGGTGTTCTTCATGCTAATCAGGATGCACGCCGCTGCTTCCGGCGTCAGTACGATGGCTCTGCTCAAGGAACACATTACTTTTTTCCCGGTGATGCGCTCTGAAGACGAGCGCCGCAAGGAGATCAAACCGTGGGTGACCTACGGTATCATCTTTGCCAATGTCTTGATCTACTACGGTTTTGAACTGAACGTAGACCCGAAACTGGTTACCGACAACCTGATCTTTCTGCCCCGTGATCCCAACCTGTTCAATGTCCCCATAAGCGCCTTTACCGCTATCTTTCTCCATGCCAGCGGGGGCCATCTCTGGGGGAACATGACGTTTCTCTGGGTGGTCGGCTCGGCTGTGGAGCGTCGTGTCGGCTGGCAGACATTTTCCTGGCTCTACATGGTTACCGGTCTGGTCGGAGGACTCGTCTATCTGCTGATTGAGTTTGTTTTCCAGGGGGAGGCCGGTCATGCCCTGGGGGCTTCAGGGGCTATTTCCGGGATCATGGGAATCTTTGCCGTACGCTGTTACTTCAAGAGCATGATTTTCCCCCTGCCGATTCTCGGCATTTTCTCACTCATTCTCCCCATCAGCCTGAAAGTTCGCCTGAACTCCCTGGTGATCATGGCGCTCTTTTTCCTTGCCGATCTTTCCGGAGGCATCAGCCAGATTACAGGCGAGAGTAGCTCCATGGTCGGCCACTGGGCCCATCTAGGCGGCATGATTTCAGGCATGCTGCTTGCCGGCCGTCTGAAACTGGCTGACGATGCCATTGAGGAGCGGCATCTTGATATCGGGCTCAAGGCTTCGGAAGCCTCTATCGGCTACGAGGGGGGCAAGCGCTCGATGCAGATTGTCCTTGACCGCAGCCCGGATAATGTTGATGCGCTGCTGGGGATGGCCCGGCTGGAGACTAAGTTCAATGCATCTGCCGAGGGGAAGGAGCTGTATGAGAAAAGCCTCAACCTGATGAGCAGGTCGCGTCAGGCTGAGGTGGCAGCTGTTTTACGGGAGTATTACAACAAGTACCTTGACCTGCCGACCGAGCCCTTGCTGGTGTCACGCCTGGCGGAGATCATGCGCCGTTCCGGTGAGAACGAGCTTTGCATCCTCTGCCTGGAGCGCCTGGTCGATTTGAAGGAAGCTGCCGCGCCGGTGCGTGAGAAAGCACTGTTCCAGCTGGCATCCCTTTGCGAGTATACCAGCCAGTTTGATGCCGCTCAGGTGTATTTCGCCAGGTTCGTGGCTGAATTCCCCGAGTCGATCATGGCTGAGAAAGCCCGCGTCAAGGCAGGTGATGAGGTCTATAAGCCGGCTCCGGTCAAGGCAATGACGGAGCAGCCGCCGCAGCAATTATGCCCTGCCTGCGGGGCAAAAATGGCAAGCCGGCCGTCCACCGCAGGGGCCAATCGAGGCAAGCTATTCTGGGTATGCAGCCGTTATCCCGAATGTGGCAGCTATCTCCCCATGGAGGAGCCGGGGGAAAAGGCAGAATTGAAGCCGGCGGAGCTGCAATCCCTCCCCCTGAGCTACCGGCTGGTGTTTGACGGCACCATCTCTCTCAGCGCCGACCCGGCTGAGACGAAAATGAACCTTGCAAAACTGATGCGCTGCGGGCAGGAGCAGATTGACCGGCTGTTCAGCGGCAGGCCTACGGTGCTGAAGAAAAATCTGGAGCATGGTGCCGCAGTTAAAATGAAGGATCTTTTTGACCGGACCGGTGCCATCTGCTCGCTGGAGGCTGAGCCGGCTGATTAGGGCTGAATCCGGGGCTCTGTTGCTTCAGACTGACTTGCCGGGTGATTTGCAGGATTTTCTTGCCTGATACTGCTCAGATATTGTAGTATGCTTTCCACCGGGGTGACTACCAAGTCTCCCCGGCAGTTTTTTAAAGGAGTTCAGATTTAATGTCCCATTCAGTACCGATGACAAAAGAGAGTCACGAGGCCATGCAGGAAGAGCTCAAGCGGATGATTCGCGAAGAGCGCCCCAAGGTTATTCAGGATATTGCTGAAGCCAGAGCCCATGGCGATCTGTCGGAAAATGCCGAGTACGATGCGGCCAAGAACAAGCAGGGTTTTATCGAGGGGCGTATCCAGGAACTGCAGGACAAGCTGGCCCGGGCCTATGTGGTTGACCTCACCAACCTGAAGCCGGAAAAGGTGGTTTTTGGCGCCACGGTAACGCTTTATGACACTGCCAACGAAGAAGAGGTCTCCTACAAGATTGTCGGTGAGGAAGAGGCTGATATCAAGATCGGCAAAATCTCCTGTACCTCGCCGGTCGGCAAGGCGCTCATCGGTCACAAACTCGATGATTCGGTCAAGATCAAGGTGCCGTCTGGCACCAAAGAGTACGAAATAATCGAAATCAAATACTGCTGAACAAAACAAACGGGAGGACAAAATGAGCGAAAGATTCAACAAGGACATGACCTTTGCACAAGCTCTGCAGGCGCATCCTGAAGTGGCCAAAGTGCTGCGCAAGTACAACCTCGGCTGCATCGGCTGCATGGGTGCCCAGAACGAGTCCCTGGAGCAGGGTGCCAATGCCCACGGACTGGATGTGAATGAGATTCTGAAAGACCTGAACGAACTCCCTTAATTCCACCTTAGCGAGGTTAAGAATGAAACGTCTGTTGATAGCCGTAGTTGCCACCCTGCTTGCTGTGCCTGCTTTTGCCAACGAAACCATAGACAAGGCTGCCAAGGAGAAGGGGGCTGTAAAAACCAAATCCGGTCTGGTCTATAAATCCATCAAGAACGGCAGCGGTAAATCGCCGACTGCCGCCAATACTGTCGAGGTCAACTATCGCGGCACTCTGCCCGATGGCAAGGAGTTTGACAGCTCCTACAAGCGTAACCAGTCAATCAGTTTTCCTCTTAACAGAGTGATCCCCTGCTGGACAGAAGGGGTACAAATGATGAAGATCGGCGGCAAGGCCCAGCTTGTCTGTCCGCCCGAGTTAGCTTATGGGGCCCGCGGCGCAGGCAGAGATGTACCGCCGAACGCCACCCTGATTTTCGAAGTGGAGCTGCTGGCCATAAAATAGATATAATTCAGTCAGATTTGATGCTAAAAAAGCTGTGACCCCTGTGAGGGCTCACAGCTTTTTTTTGTCACTATTTCCCCTGGGCGGCCTGAGCTGATGCCATTGAATATTATCAAATCAAACCGGATGGAAAAGCTGCTGGATGCCGCAGCAGAGCGCCTTTCCAGGCCACTTGCCGGTCCACCGTTGACTCCGGAAACGGTCATTTTGCAGAGCAGGGGGATGCAGCGCTGGTTCTCCATTGAAATGGCCAGACGCTTCGGCATCTGGGCAAATGTCGCCTATCCCTTCCCGAACCGCTTTGTCGCCGATCTGTTCAAGCTTGTGTTGCCTGAAACAGAGCCTGGGGAAGGCTATGCACCCGAACTGATCTGCTGGCGGCTGATGCAGATTCTGCCGCCGCTGCTTGACAGGGAAGAGTTTGCTCCGGTTCGGCAGTACCTTTCCGGGGCGAATCCTGAGCTGCGGCTCTATCAGCTCTGCGGCCAGATTGCCGACCTGTTCGATCAGTACACCCTATTTCGGGGCGCCATGCTGACGGAATGGGAAAAGGGCCGGGGCGATGGCTGGCAACCGCTGCTCTGGCGGGAGCTGACAGCGTCTACCAAAGGAGAACACCGGGAAGCGTTGCGCCGGCTGCTCTTGAAGAAACTCCGCGCCAGCGGGGCGATTACCGCTCTGCCAGAGCGGATCTCCCTGTTCGGCATCTCCACTCTGCCACCGTATCACATGGATATCTTTGCCGCTCTAGCTGACAGAGTTGAGCTGAACATCTTCATCCTCCACCCCTGCGAGGCCTACTGGGGGGACCTGAAGCGGAGCGACAGCCAGAAGGATGATGAGCTTGTCAACCCGCTGCTGGCTTCCATGGGGAGGCTGGGGCGCGACTTTGCCAACCTGCTGCTGGAGTACGACCACGTCTGCGGTTCTTCCACAGAGCTTTACGAGCCACTGGCCCCAACGACCATGCTGCAGCAGCTGCAGGGGGATATTCTGGCCCTGCAGTGCAATCCCCTGCCGCCGGCGCTGCTGGAGGATGGCTCCATCCGGATTCACTCCTGTCATTCAAAAATGCGGGAGATCGAGGTGCTGCACGACAGCATGCTGGCGATGTTTGAGGAGCTGCCCGGTCTGCAGCCAAGGGATATCCTGGTCATGACTCCGGATATTGATGCCTATGCACCTTATATCGCTGCTGTTTTCGAAGCGGAACACGATCCCGCCAGGCGCATCCCCTTTACGGTTGCCGATCGTTCCATCATGGCTGACAGCAGGTGTGCGACCGCTTTCCTGTCGCTTCTGGCCATCGGTGAGAGCCGCTTTGAAGCGCCGCTGATCATGGATATTCTGGCGGTGCCTGAGGTCGCGGCCGCCTTTGCCGTCTCACCGGCAGAGCTGGTGCTGATCAGGAGCTGGCTGGAAGCGACCAGGATCAGATGGGGACTTGATGGTGAACACCGCGCTTCTCTCGGTTTACCATGCTATGGCGAACAGAGCTGGCAGGCCGGGATTGACAGGCTGCTACTGGGGATTGCCATGCCGGACGAGGGTCAGCTCTTTGCCGGTACGCTCCCCTTTGATGCCATGGAGGGGGAGAGCGTCGCCACACTGGGCAAACTGACCCGGTTTCTGGAGCCTCTCTCGGACCTGGCAGGTCAAGCTGCAACAGCACTGACGGTGGCAGGCTGGCGCGGGCTGTGCACCGGTATTCTGGAAAAATTCTTCTCGGAGCGGCAGCCGGGAGATTCACAGCTGTCTGCCCTGCGGGAAGCCCTCGACGTCACCTGCAGAGCCCCTGTTGATGCCGGCTTTACAGAGACCATCGCGCCGGGTCTCTTCCGGTCGATGCTGACGGCTGATCTGGCCAAACGCCGCAAAGGGCTTGGTTTCATGACTGGCGGGGTCACTTTCTGTGCCATGCTCCCCATGAGGAGCATCCCCTTCAGGGTCATTGCCATGATCGGCATGAACGATGCCATGTTTCCGCGCAGGGACAGATCCAGCAGCTTTGACCTGATCAGCGCCAGGCCGTTGCCCGGCGACCGGTCCCTCAGAAACGAAGACCGTTACCTTTTCCTGGAATCGCTGATTTCTGCCAGAGAGCTGCTCCATATCAGCTACATCGGCCAGGGGGAGCGGGACAATGCTGTTTATCCACCGTCGGTGCTGGTCAGCGAGTTGCTGGATTACCTCCAGAGCAGCCTGTCGGAAACGGAGCGACAGAGCTCTTCCCTGGTGACCAGGCATCGGCTGCAGCCGTTCAGTAGGGCTTATTTCAGCCGGGACAGCAGGCTGTTCAGCTACTCGGAAGAAAATTACCGCGGGCTGCTGAGTGCTGTTGCCAGAACCGGAGCTCCGGCCGGTTTCTGTCCGGAGCCGCTGCCGCCGGTCGATGATGACGGTCCGATCACCATCGATGCCCTGGTGAGATTTTTCAGTAATCCTGCGGCCGCCTTTCTTGCAGCCAGACTCGGGGTGAGGATCGAGGAGTTCAGGAGCGGGGTGGAGG
>VEOV01000084.1 GCA_012026855.1 Geobacter sp. | reverse complement strand
CCGCCACCATCCTTTTCCCGGACGGCAGAAAGGTGGATGTAGCCAGTACCCGGCTTGAATACTACGATTCGCCCGGCGTGCTGCCTACCGTCGAACGGTCATCCCTGAAGATGGATCTTTTCAGGCGCGACTTTACCGTAAACACCCTGGCCGTCTCCCTCTCCAAAAGCGATTTCGGTAAACTGACGGACTTTTTCGGGGCCAGACACGACCTGAAGGAGAAGACGCTGCGCGTGCTGCACAATCTTTCGTTTGTCGAGGACCCGACCAGGGTTTTCAGGGGGATTCGCTTTGAGCAGCGTCTCGCCTTTAAAATGTCCAGCCATACGGAAAACCTGATCAAAAACAGTATCAAAATGAACTTCCTGGAAAAACTGGGTGGCCGGAGACTGTTTGCCGAGCTAGTCCATATTTTCGCAGAGCGTGAACCTCAGCATGCTGTGGCAAGGATGGCTGAACTCGGTGTCATCAGGTTCATTCATCGTGCCATGAAGGTTACCCCGGAGATCCTGACTCTGTTTGCCGAGTCTGCCCAGGTGGTTACCTGGTATGAGCTCCTTTACCTCAAAGAGCATTTCGAAAAATGGATTATCTATCTGCTGGCTCTTTGCGCCACGCTTGATCAGGACCAGTTCGTCGAAACCTGCATCAGGCTTGAAACCGGAGCACGTTTTATTGACAAGTATGCCGAAAGCAGGACAGCAGGGCTCAAGGCACTGGAGCAGATCAGGAGAAGTGTGGCAGGAAGAGGGCGAACGCTGCTGCCAAGTGAGCTCTGCGGATTGCTGAGGCCGCTGCCTGTAGAGGTGTTGCTGCATCTCATGGCCAGAGCCGATGAAGGGGCCAGAAGGCAGATCTCCTCCTACCTGACAAATCTTTCCCAGGTTGCCCCGGAAATTGACGGCACTTATCTCAAGTCACTTGGCCTCAAACCCGGGCCGCTCTTTCACATGATTCTTGACAAGCTGCGTGATGCCAGGATAGACGGGCTTGCAGGCAGCCTGGAAGAAGAGTTGCAAATGGTAAGGAACTTAATTAAAGTCGAAAAAAGGGGACATGATGATCACAGAGGGGAAACCGGCACCTGACTTCGAACTTCTGGGGAGCGATGGCAAGACGCACAATCTGGCGGAGTACCGCGGTAAAAGAGTTGTTATCTATTTCTACCCCCGGGACAATACCCCGGGCTGCACCAAGGAGGCGTGCGGTTTCCGCGACCTGCAGCCGGAGCTTGCCGATTTGAATGCTGTGGTCCTCGGGGTGAGCAAGGACAGCCTGAAGTCCCATGACAAGTTTATCCGTGATTTCGGTCTCCCCTTTACGCTGCTGTCCGATCCTGACCTTGGCATGATGAAGGCTTACGGCGCTTATGGCGCGAAAATCATGTACGGCAAACCGGTAGAAGGGGTCATCCGCTCAACGGTAATAATTGCTGCCGATGGCAAGGTCCTGAAGCATTGGCAGAAAGTTGCCAAGGCCGAAACCCATCCGCAGGATGTGGTGAAGTTCCTCAAGGAGCATGTGTGATGACCAGTTGTTCAATGTGCACAAAATGGGAAGACGAACCCGGCTTGCAGATTGCCGAGCTTGAACAGTGCCGTGTCATGCTTAACAGGGATCAGTTTTTCCCCGGCTACTGTTTTGTCTTTACCAAAGAACATGTTACCGAGCTGTTTCATCTCGACCCGGAAGTCCGCAACAGTGTCATGGCTGAGGTGAGCCGGGTGGCAGAGGCGCTCTACACAGCTTTTGCCCCTGCCAAGATCAACTATGAACTGCTGGGCAACATGGTGCCCCACATGCACTGGCATCTTGTGCCGCGCTTCACCACCGATCCTCTCTGGCCGCGGCCCATCTGGAGCGAAGCCCATGATCCGGTTGAACTCACCTCAGCAGAATACGCCGGGCGCGTTGCTTTGATCAGAAAAACTCTGGAGGCACTATAAGCGACTTTCTCGGGGCACACATG
>VEOV01000308.1 GCA_012026855.1 Geobacter sp. | reverse complement strand
GGGGCCTACCGTGTCGGCTTCTCCATGGCCAAGACTGAACAGCGGGTGGCGGAACTGCGCAAGCAGATCATCGGTGCCATGCTGATCATGCTGGTGCTTTGCTGCGTCACAATAATCTTTGTTGTCTCCATGTTGGTCCGTCCCCTCGATTCCCTTACCTGGTCTGCCAAGCGGATCGCTGCCGGCAATTATGATGAAGAAATTCCGGTTGCCAGCGATGATGAAAACGGGACTGTAGCTGCTGCCTTTAACTAGATGACCAACACGATTTTTAAAAGCCTGCGTATTGAGGTCGACAAGAGCAAACGGCTGTTTCTAACAGTCAAGGAGGCAGTTTTCAAGCTTGCCGGGTCATCGAGTACCTTGAACAGTATTTCAGTGCAGCAGTCAGCTGCCGCGACCCAGCAGGCCACATCGGTCCAGGAACTGACAGCTACGGCCGAGCAGGTGGCCATAACAGCCCGGCAGATAATGGAGAATGCCAGGCTGGTGGAAAGCTGTGCCGATCAGGCCAATGACACCTGTCTGTCCGGTTCTGAAGATGTGGGGGCAGCAATTTCCGGAATGGAGGTGTTGCGTCTGCAGGTTCAGCAGATCGCTGAAAGCATGCTCCGTCTCGGCGAGGACAGCCAGAGAATTGGCGGGATTATCGAAATTATTGACGATATCAGCGACCAGACAAACCTGCTGGCGTTGAATGCCGCCATAGAGTCTGCCGGTGCCGGCGAGCATGGCAAGCGGTTCGCGGTTGTTGCCAAAGAGGTCAGGCGGCTGGCCGAGCGGACCGTAGATGCCACCAGGCAGATCAGGGCGTTGATTGTCGAGATCCAGCGGGCCACCAATGATACCATCGTGGTGACGGAAGAGGGGAGTAAGGCCGTTGAAAAGGCCAATGCCCTGGTGGACAAGGTCGACCGTTCCTTTGCCATGCTTATCGGTGTGGTTGATAATACTGCCCAGGCTGCCAGGGAGATAACCTCTTCAACCAGGCAGCAGACCATGGCCTGTCAGCAGATTGCCGATACCATGGTTGAAGTGCGGGATGTTGCCCACCAGGTTGCTGACAGTGCCCGGGAGACTGAACGGGCTGTTACCGATATCTCCCAGCTTGCCGAAGTGTTGCGCCACATTGTCGAAGATGAGATTCAGGAAAAAGGGAAGAAGCTGGCCCTTGAAGGGGCTGCCGCAATTGGCGACATCCTGGCACAGGCTTTAGCCAAAGGGCATTTGAGCCGCAGTGAGCTTTTTGATACGAATTATATCGAGATTCCCGGCACTCTGCCGCAGAAGTACCATACAGCCTATGACTCCTACACCGACCTGAATGTCCAGCAGCAGCTCGACGATTATCTCGCCTCGGATGACCAGCTTTTCTTTGCCGTTATTGTGGACCGCAACGGTTATCTGCCTACCCATAACAGCCGTTACAGCAACCCGCTGACCGGTGACATAGAAAAGGACAAGGTGGGGAACCGCACCAAGAGGATGTTCAACGATCCGGTCGGCCTGGCAGCAGCCAGAAATCTAGAGCCGGTACTGGTTCAGGCCTATAACCGTGACACTGGCGAGAAAATGTGGGACGTCTCTGCGCCGATCTATCTGGATGGGGAGCATTGGGGAGCATTCAGGGTAGGGTATTCGATGTAAGCAAGCAGGTTCTAAGCTAAAGTTCCACGCTGTTGAAGCCTTCAGGTTGTTCAAAAATAGTCAGATCGTCGCACCCGCAGAAAGCCCCACGGAGGCGTAGCAGCGCTACGCCGCACACTGGGGCTTTCGAGGACGGCGGCGAGATGGCTGTTTTTCAACAACCTTTTTTATACTGGAGCTTCTGTCAGACCAAAGGCCGCCTCTTCACCCACCCCGCCGAACCTTTCGTGAACTACTCTGGCCCGGCTCAGGGCTGAGGTTGCGTTCGGCAGAATGTTTCTGGCGCCGATTATGCGCGGCAGGGTCGAGGTGTAAATGACCCGCTTTGGTTGCCGCCGGGCGCCGCAGATCAGCAGGGTTTTGCCGGCCTCGTGCAGCTTTTCGTAGAACTGCTCAATGGCGTAAACGCCGGTAGAGTCTATGGCAGTCTTGTGTCGCAGCCGCAGGATGACAATCTCGTTCAAGCCGTCTATCTGTACCGCCTTCAGCTTTTCCGCCACTCCGAAAAGAAACGGTCCCTGGATGTGCAGGATGCTCACATAATGGGGGATAGTTTTGTCCTGGAGACGGTGGGCCTTTGATTCCTCGAGGGCTTCGTTGGTAAGCGGCGCCACGACAGTGGTCTTTGATACCTGGTAGATGTACAGCAGGGCCGCCAGGGTCATACCGACTTCCACGGCAATGGTGAGGTCCGCCAGTACAGTCAGGGCAAAGGTCAGCAGCCAGACAGCGATCTCTTTCGGTTCCTGGCGCAGAATCATCGGTATTTCTCGCCATTCTCCCATGTTGTATGAAACGACGAAGAGGACTGCCGCCAGGGTGCCGAGCGGAATGAATTTGGCCAGAGGCGCGGCAAAGAGGATTATCAGCAGCAGCGTCAGGGCATGAACAATGCCGGAAACCGGGGTCAGTGCCCCTGAACGGATGTTGGTGGCGGTGCGGGCAATGGCGCCGGTGACCGGAATGCCTCCGAAGAGGGGGACTGTGATGTTGGCAATCCCCTGGGCGACCAGTTCCACATTGGAGTTGTGCTGATCGCCACTCATGGAATCGGCAACCACTGCGGAGAGCAGGCTCTCGATGGCCGCCAGCAGGGCAACGGTAATGGCTGAGGGGAGCAGCGGGATGATCAGGTCCATGCGCAGCTCGGGGATTTGCATGGCCGGCAGGCCGGTCGGAATGCCGCCGAAGCGGCTGCCGATGGTTTCAACCGGAATGTTGAAAAGCGGCACGCAGGCAGTTGCGGTAACCAGGGCGATGATTGAACCAGGTACCCTTTTGGTCAGTTTTGGCATGGTCAGGATTATCAGCAGGGAAGCGCAGGCAAGGATCACTGTTACTGAGTTGGTGGCGGCGATGTTGTTCCAGAGGTAATGCATCCGCTCCAGAAATTCGCTTGGCACGCTGCCGGCTGCCTGGATGCCGAGAAAATCCTTGATCTGTGTCGAGGCAATCAGCAGGGCTATGCCGTTGGTAAAGCCGATGACAACAGGTCTCGGAATGAATTTGACCGCGTTGCCCAGGCCGGTCAGCCCGAGGAAGAGCAGGATTGCCCCGGCCATCATGGTGACCATCAGCAGGCCGGACAGGCCGTGCTTGGCGATGATGGCGGCGATGACAACCACAAAGGCGCCGGTGGGGCCGCCGATCTGTGTTCGCGAGCCACCCAGCGCCGAAATGAGGAAACCGGCGATTACTGCCGTGTAGATGCCGGCCTGTGGGGTGACGCCGGAGGAGATGCCAAAGGCCATGGCCAGCGGC
>VEOV01000133.1 GCA_012026855.1 Geobacter sp. | reverse complement strand
GGTGCCGACTGGGGCGGCGGCGGTGGAGGCGTTTCGATCCTGGGTGGTGCTGCTGCGACTGGTGGGGTGGCCGGCTGCGGAGCTGCTGCAGCAGCAGGAGCAGACGGAGTGTCAGCAACCCCTTCCAACCCCAGCTTGGCATCAAATTCGGCGCTTTTGAGGCGCCGCAGCATATCCTTGTGCTGCTCCTTCATCAGCTCTTCAACTATCTGATTCAGGTTCCCCATCTTGACGATGTCGGCATAGCTGGTCTTCTTGGAAGCAATGATATTGCCCCCCCGATAGAGCAGGGTAATGATATGTGGGGTGTTGATGCCGCTGTCCTCGGTCTGGACATGGAACACCTCACCTTTATACCTTATGTTGTGATTATAGCCGACTACCATCGATTCTACCTGTCCGCCAAATGACGTAATAATTGCAAGCTAGCATGAAGTTAAATGGGTTGCAATAACTCTATTAAGCTGGTTTTCAGGCCTTTGCCAGAAGCGTCTTGATTTTTGCCACCGCCTCCATGGCATCCTTGGCATAAAGGTCAGCGCCGATACTGTCGGCATACTCCTGGGTAACAACCGCGCCGCCAACCATGGTAAAGCTCTTGATGCCGGCCTCTTTCAACCGGGCCAGGACGTTCTCCATCTCCGACATGGTGGTGGTCATCAGGGCGGACAGGCCTACGGCATCAACTTTCAACCGCTCTGCCTCCCTGACAATGGTAGCTGCCGAGACGTTCTTGCCCAGGTCGATCACCTCGAAACCGTGGTTCTCCAGCAGGGTACAGACGATGTTTTTGCCGATATCGTGGATATCCCCCTCCACCGTGGCCATCATGATCCTGCCGGCAGACTCGATCCCGGCCCCCTTGAGCTCCGCTTTCAGGCGGGCAAAGGCCCGCTGCATGGTTTCAGCAGAGCGCATCACCTGGGGGAGGAACACCTGGTTCTTCTCGAAACGCCTACCGACCTCCTCAAGACCCGGCAAAAGCCCCTCATTGCTTACCAGCATGGGGGTCAAGCCTTCTGCCAGTGCCGTCTCCACCAGTGCCGTCACCCCTTCGGCATCCCCGGCAACCACCGCAGCGGCCAGGCGGCCGCGAACGTCATCCGGCACCACAGCTGTCTCCACCGGTGCAGCTGCACCGGTAACCCCGCGGTAGGCCTCTATGTAGGCTTCCGCATTGGCATCCAGGCCGAGCAGCACCATGGATGACCGGAAAGCCGCCATCATCGGCTCTTCCTTGGGATTGATAATGGCAGCATCGAGGCCGGCGGCAATGGCCATGGTAAAGAAAGCCGATGAAACCAGCGGCCTGGCCGGCAGGCCGAAAGAGATGTTGCTCACGCCAAGAACGGTATTGAGACCGAGCTCTGCCTTGACCAGCCGGATGGCTTTCAGGGACTCCATGGCCCGCTTCTGCTCGGCGCTCACGGTCAGAGACAACGAGTCGATAAGAAGATTGACCGGGTCAATGCCGGCGGCAACCGTAGCGGTTTTAATCTTTGCAGCCACCTTGAGCCGCTCTTCAGCTGTGGGTGGTATGCCGCTTTCATCAAGGGCCAGGCCGATAACCGCCGCGCCGTATTTCTTCACCAGGGGCAGGATCCTCGCCAGACTCTTTTCCTCACCGGAGACCGAGTTGACCAGCACCTTGCCGTCGGCCGATTTAAGGCCCCGCTCCAGCGCTTCCGGGCTTGATGAATCCAGCACCAGCGGCACCTGTACCGCGCCGGTCACACAGAACACCGCCTGCTCCATCACTGCCGCTTCGTCAATACCGGGTGTGCCAACATTGACATCCAGCAGTGCAGCCCCTGCCTCCACCTGCTCAACCGCCTCGCGGCGGATATAGGCAACCTTCCCTTCCCGCAGCTCGGCAGCAAAACCTTTCTTGCCGGTGGGGTTGATCCGTTCGCCGATGATCGCCGTTTTACAGCCGCTACCCAGGGCAACATAGCCGCATCTGCTTGAAAGAAAGGTAACCCCCTGTTTGTCGTCAGGCCTGACAAACGGGCGCTGCAATCCCGCCAGACCCTGCTGCATGGCCCCGATATGAGCCGGGGTAGTGCCGCAGCAGCCGCCGATGATCCTCACACCAAGAGCCAGCATCCGCTCGTGATAAGCAACCATCTCGGCCGGGGCGCCGGGAAAAACCGTCTTGCCGTCCAGCAGTTGTGGCAGACCGGCATTTGCCTGGGAAATCAACGGCAGG
>VEOV01000129.1 GCA_012026855.1 Geobacter sp. | reverse complement strand
GCGGCCTCCTTCGAAAAGGAGGGGTCGATCAGCAACTCCGGACGCTGGGCCCAGTGGCGCTACGCCGCGGTCAAGCCGCTCGGTCAGTCCAAGCCCGATGCCGAGATCATCAATGATCTCTACCAGAAGCTGAAAACGCTGTACGACCGGGAAGGCGGAGCGCTGCCGGAGCAGCTGACCGATCTCACCTGGAACTACGGCTTCAAACGGGCCGACGGCAGCATCCGAAGCGTGGACATCCATGCGATCGCCAAGGAGGTCAACGGCTACTTCGTCGACGAAGTGGAGGACAAACCGAAACTGAAGCCTGGTGAGAGTCCGCCGCCACCGCCGCCTCCCTGGACACCTAAGAAGCTGCTCGGCAAGAAGGGGGAGCTGGTGGCAGGTTTCGCCCAGCTCCAGGCCGACGGTACCACCTCCTGCGGCTGCTGGATCTACAGCCAGAGTTACAACGAAAAGGGTAACATGATGGCCCGCCGTGGTAAGAAGGACCCGACCGGACTGGGGATGTTCCCTGAGTGGGCCTGGTGCTGGCCGGTCAATCGCAGGATCATCTACAACCGGGCCTCCTGCAATCCCGAAGGCAAGCCGTACAACCTGAAGAAGGCGGTGGTCTACTGGAACCCTGACGGCGTGCTGCCGGACGGCAAGCTCGGCAAGTGGGAAGGGGATGTGCCGGACGGGCCGTGGCCGCCAATGGCGAACGAGAAGGAAGGGAAAAAGCCATTCATCATGCGGGCCGATGGCGTCGGGGCCATCTTCGGGCCTGGGCTGAAGGACGGCCCGTTCCCGGAGCATTATGAACCTGTGGAATCCCCCCTGGCTGAGAATTATCTCTCCAGACAGAAGACGAACCCGGCAATCAAGAATTTTGCCGGCACGGAGATCAAAGAGGACATTTTTGCCGGTAGCGACGGCAAATTTCCCCTGGTGGCCACCACCTACCGGGTGACCGAGCACTGGCAGACCGGGGTCATGACCCGCAACACCCCTTGGCTGCTGGAGTTGCAGCCGCGCCAGTTCTGTGAGATCAGCGTCGAGCTGGGCCGGGAGAAGGGGATCAACAGCGGCGATTCGGTGGAGATATCATCGGCCCGTGGCAAGATCGATGCCGTCGCCATTGTCACCCCACGGATCAAGCCATTCAAGCTCGGCGACAAGACGGTACACCAGGTCGGGCACCCCTGGAGCTTCGGCTGGCAGACCCCTGGAGTAGGGGATGCCGCCAACCTGCTGACCCCCACCGCGGGCGATGCCAACACGATGATTCCCGAAACCAAGGCGTTCCTGGTCGGGATCGCGAGAAAGGGGTAAGCCATGGCCGACAACGTCAATCAAGCTGCCCGAAAGGGCTTTCTCGTCGATACCGCCCGGTGCATCGGCTGCCGCTCCTGCCAGGTCGCCTGCAAACAGTGGAACAAGCTGGATGCTGACAAGACCGCCAACCAGGGGACTTTCGAGAATCCCCGTGACCTGACCCCGGCACTTTACAACCGGATCAGGTTCGTGGAGAGCGAAACCGGCGGCACGGTCAACTGGCAGTTCGTCAGCGAGCGCTGCATGCACTGTGGTGAGGCCGGCTGTATGAAGGTCTGTCCGTCCCCCGGTGCTCTCTACCGGACCAAGGATGGGATCGTTGCCTACAACAAGGAGAAGTGCATCTCCTGCAAGTACTGCGTCTCCGCTTGCCCCTTTAATGTCCCCCGTTATGACAGCAACGACAAGGTAAGCAAGTGTCACCTCTGCACCGACCGGGTCAGTGGCGGCATGGCACCGGCCTGCTCCAAGGCCTGCCCGACCGAGGCGCTGAAGTTCGGCAACCGCAACCAGCTGATTGCCGCTGCCAAGGCCGCCAAGAAGACCATCTATGGTCTGGATAGCCTGGGTGGGCTGGGTGTTGCCTACGCCCTGGAGGGGCCGCCGGAGAAGTACGGCCTGCTTGCCAATCCCCAGATTCCAACCGCCATCTTCCTCTGGAAGGACATCATCAAGCCCCTTGGGATTCTCGGCTTCTGGGGGAGCATCGGCGCCATGGTGCTGCACTATGTGACCATCGGACCGAAGCGGATCGAAGAGGATGTTGACAACAAGGGGGAAAACCATGGCTAACAGCATCGAAAGATTTTCCACCAGCGAGCGGGTGCTGCACTGGGTGGTCACCGCCAGTTTCTTCACCCTGCTCCTGTCCGGCCTGGGGCTCTACTCCCGGCTCTTTACCGGCTACTTCAATCTGTTCGGCGGCGGCGGCAACGCCAGCCTCGTTCACAAGGTCGCCGGGGTAATTTTCTTTTTCTCTTCACTTGCCATGTTTTTGCTCCACCTGCGGGACGTTGCCAGTTTTGACCGGGACGACCGGGAGTGGTTCGCCAAGGGGGGCGGTTACCTGAGCCGGGGAGAGAATCACTTCAATATTGGCAAGTACAATCCGGGCCAGAAACTGTTCGCCCTGTTCGTAGGCATCGCCACCCTGGTGCTCGGCATAACCGGTATTTTCATCTGGTCGCCGCTTTCCTTCTCCCGCTGGGTCGTGCAGCTGTCACTCCTGCTCCACGGAACGATGTTCGTCGGTGCCGTGATGTTCGTAGTGGTTCACGTCTACCTGGCGACCATCGGCAATCCTGGGACCATCGGGGCGATGCTCTACGGCTTTGTTGGCCGTCGCTGGGCTAAGGTGCACCATCCCAAGTGGTACCGGGAAGTAACTGATGATAACCCTTAGGAGCATCATGTCATTCAATCAACTTAAACTTGCCGCCATTGACGAACTTGTGCAGCACTCCCCTGAATATGGTGAAATTCTGACCCTGTTCAGGGGGATCTATTCCTATGTCGACGAAAGCCTGGGCGCAACCGGCATCTCATTCACTCCTGATGCCGCCAACCATGAACTGCGGGTGCAGAGCGGTTTTCCACTTGTCAACCCGGACGTCATGACAGTGGATAAGGCCGCAGCATCCGCGTTTATCGCCGGATTGCTTGCCACCATTGGCCGGGAGAGCCGCGAAGGCCTGCCGGAGCTGGAACGGATCAGCCAGTGTCTCGAAGAGGGGAACCTCGACCTGCCGCTTCTTCTCGGGGCCTGTCTGCTGCGTGACCGGGACAAGATAGCCTCGGCGGCAATCGAAGCGAACGTGCAGGCGGCCTTGCTGGAGTTTGTCCTGGAGGCCACCCTAAAAGCATCACTCGAACCCTTGGCTACAACTCTGGCAGAGGAAGATTTTTCCGGATGGCAGGAGTCCACCTGCCCGGTCTGCGGAGCCCGGGCAGGCATGGCAGAACTGGCTGGTGACGAAGGGCGCCGCTATCTCTGTTGTTCGACCTGTTTCTTCAAATGGCCGTACAAACGCCTGCAGTGTCCCTACTGCGGCAATGACGAAAATGAGAGTCTCTCCTATTTCACCGCCGGCGAGGGGCCGACCCGGGTAGATACCTGCAAAAAATGCTCTCGCTATCTGAAAACACGCGATTCCCGCAAAGGTCACGCAGCTCTGCCTCTGGAGGTGGAGGACCTGGTTACGATCCATCTGGATCTGCTGGCGGGCCGGGAAGGTTTCGAAAAGGGGAAATAGCTGCTACCGGAGCAGCCCGGCTATGCGCTAAGGGGGCGGTTAGCGTCACCCGCCAATAAGGGGTGGAAATAATGAGATGGCTTCTGTTATAACAGAGGCCATTTCTTTTTATTCCGGAGGATATAATGTCTGAATTCAGCAACGTTACTGTGGTAAAAAAGGCCAATATCTATTTTGATGGCAAGGTTGCCAGCCATAGCGTGCTTTTTGCCGATGGCAGCAAAAAGACCCTTGGAGTGATGCAGCCTGGGGAATACGAGTTCTCCACCGGCAAGGCGGAGATCATGGAGATTCTGTCCGGTGAGCTGGAACTGATGCTGCCGGGCGGTGCTGCCTGGCAGACGGTCAAAGGGGGCGAATCCTTCCAGGTCCCTGCCAACTCCAGCTTCACCATGAAGGTAAAAACTGTTTCCGATTACTGC
>VEOV01000343.1 GCA_012026855.1 Geobacter sp. | reverse complement strand
GCCTGGAGCTGGCCGGCTGGACTGTAGATTATCACTGCCTTGATCCTGAAAACGGCTTTGCCCTTGATCCGGTGGCAGTGGCGGCAAAGCTGTCCCAAGGTTTCGACCTGCTGTTCTTCTGCAATCCCGGCAACCCCACCGGCCGGCTTTATTCCCGTGCAGAGATCCAAGGGGTCTATGACGCCTGTGCTGAAGCAGGATGCTTCCTGGCGCTGGACGAGGCGTTTATGGATTTTTGCGAAGAGCACTCTGCCATGAAGCTTTTGCCGGCTGCCGGCGACTGGCTGATACTCCGCTCCATGACCAAATTCTTCGGCTTTCCCGGAATCCGCCTTGGCTACTCCATAGCGCCGGAAAGGGTGACGGCAAGGGTCAAACGGTTGTTGCCCCCCTGGAGCGTCGGCACACTGGCCCAGGCTGCAGGGTTGGCCGCCCTGGCGGATACCGGTCACAGCCGCCTGACCCTGGACTATGTCTCGGCAGAGCGGGCCAGGTTGACCGTCCGGCTTGGGGCGCTGCCGGGTCTGAAGCTGTTTCCCGGTACGGCCAACTACCTGCTGCTGCGTCTGGAGAACGGCAGCAGCGCCGCCTCACTCCAGGAGCGGCTGTTGCCCCAGCTTATCCTGATCCGGGACTGCAGCAACTTCATCGGTCTCGATGACAGCTACTTCCGCATCGCCATCCGCACAGTTGCCGAAAACGACCGGCTGCTGGCTGCGCTCAATACAGCACTTTAACCCACTTCTCAACTCCCCGGCTTTTAAAAACAAACTCTAATAATTCTTCCCATGGCAACAACAAACGTGCTATAGGTGCCGGAAGCTGCACTGGCAACTTGCGGCAGATAGACCACTGCATCACTCTGACCAGCGACGCCCTTGCGTCGGCCTGACGAGTTGTTATCAACTGAATTCATGTATTGCGAAAGGAGTGGTGGCTATGTTCGATATCGTATCCAGACCAAATATCCAGGAGCTGAAAAAGAGCAAGCTCTTTGCCGATGTTGATGAGGAGACCATTGAGAGGATCGTGGAGTCGTTCGTGATCCGCCGGTTGAAGAGGGGAGAGATGCTGCTGGCTCCCGATCAGCCGAATCACTATCTCTACCTGATTCTGACCGGCAAACTCAGCGTGTTTCTTGACTTGCTGGCAGAGGCAGTCTGCTGCTTCGGGACCGGTGAGCCGATCGGGGAACTGTCCATCATCGACAAGAATACCACCTCGGCCTATGTGGTGGCCGACGAGGACAGCCGCCTGCTGGTGCTGGAGGAAGCGCAGGTCTGGTCCCTGGTACAGCAGTCCAACGCCTTTGCGCGCAACCTGCTGCAAAGTCTTTCGGAGCGGTTGCGCAAGGCCAATCAGCTTATCTCCCGCAAGTCCATGCTGGAGGAGTCCTTTTATCACTATGGCATGGTGGACGTGCTGACCGGGATGCACAGCCGCGTCTGGTTCGATGCCATGATCGAACGGGCTCTGCGGCGCTGCATTCTCGCTGACAAGCCTTTCTCACTGCTCATGGCGGACATCGACGACTTCGGGCGTTTCAACGAACAGTTTGGCAGGATTTGCGGGGATCTGGCCCTGAACAAGGTGGCCCGGACCCTCATGGAGCATCTGCGGGTCACGGAACTGGCAGTGCGCTACGATAGCGACCGGATGGTGGTGATTCTTCCGGAGACCGACCTGCAGCAGTGCCGGATGGTGGCGGAACGGCTGCGGCTGAAGGCGATGTACACGCACATCCCGGCCCCGGGCGGCAGGAAGCTTGCTCCGTTGACCCTCTCGGTGGGGATCGCCCAGGCCACGCCGGAGCAGTCAGTGGCAGAGCTCATGGATACCCTGCAGGTGGCTCTTAAGAGGGCCAAGGATATGGGCAGGAACTACGTCTCAGACTAGCTCGCGCCCGTCTTCACGGCATCTTTATCCGTGTCTCAATCACAAAATCCTCGACGTAGCCCTGCTACGCCTGCGGTTTTGCTCAGTCGACCCGGCCAAATCTGCCATAAATCCGGGCGCGATCTCTTTTAGTGCTATTTCAGGTATATTCTCAGCTCATTTTTTCAGGAACTTGTCCAGCAGCAGCTGCTTCTGTTTCTGATAGTCCGCTTCGCTGATGTCGCCCCTCTCCAGCCTGTTACGCAGCACCTTCAGCTCAGCCTCAATACCGGCGCTCTCCGCCGGCGCAGCACCCCGTCCGGCTTTCCGCAGTCTGCTCCCCTCGGCCTTGATGTCCACCAGATCCATCTTCAACTCGGCATTGCCATACCAGTGGGCATAGGCCGGGTTCTGGTGATAGGCCCCCTTGATGGTGCGGGCATAATCGTATTTCTTCATCTTGAAGAGCAGCCGTTCAATATGGGAAGTGTCCTCATAAAGGAGCTGGCTGTCCAGCACCAGCTTGTTGCCGCTTAACGGGTGGGGGGGACGATTTTCCGGCATCGGATCGAGCAGGCCCCGATCGGCCAGGTCGAGGATGATCTTTTCCGCCTCCTTGACAATTGCCATACTCTGCTTCTGGATAGTGTCGCCCCGAGCCAGCTCGCGGGAGGCAAAAGCCGGGGCGTGGCACTGGCTGCAGATGGCAATCATCTGTTCCCGCTGGGGCGCAGCCTTCTCGGATGGGTAGGCGATGCCGCCGGAACTCATGGTGATGCCTATGGAAACATCGTGGCTGCCGCCCGGCATATGGCAGGTCTGGCAGTTTGGCGCTGCCTTGGCGCCGAGGGTGCCGTACAGGGTGCCGTGCAGGGAGGTCTGCCACATTTCCCACTGGGGGTGATCCGGACCCATGTGGCACTTGGCGCAGGAGGCCGGGTCGCGGACGATCTTCAGGTCGGTCATATGGTTGGAATGGCAGGAGGCGCAGGAACTCTCCACATTGTGGCAGTAGTTGCAGCCGATCTCTCCCATTTCGGCGCTCTGCTTGAGGAATCTGGCGCACTGCACCGTTGACAGGGGTTCGGCGCTGTCCTTGTCGTGGCAGAAGCCGCATTCCCGCTGGTTGCGCCCTTCCAGATTCCTGGTGCAGCCCCAGCCGGAGTGCAGTCCCATGCCGTGGCGGCTTTGGCGATGGCTGTCAAAGGCCTTTTTATGGCATGGCGCGCAGGCCTTCATGTCAACCCGCGCCTCGCCGCGCTTCATCTTTTCGTGATCAGTGCCATGGCATTTTTCACAGCCGACACCCGCTTTGAAATGGGCGCTCTCTTCCCATTGGCGGACAGCTGCCGGTGTCTTCTCCCGATGACAGGGAATGCACTCCTCGGCAACTGCAGTTGCCGCAAAACAGAGCAGCGCTGCAAGGATGACCAATGTTTTCATGGGTTAAGGATCCTTTTCATGGAAGACTTGTAATCAGCAGCAGAGATCAGCCCCTGTAGCCGCATTGAACGGAGTTTGGCGACCTTTTCCCCTACTTCGGGGACAAACAGGGACCCGGCAGCCGGTTTGATGCCTGAGACCTGGTAAAGAGTTGAGCCGCTGCTGATGAGCAGCCGGCTGCTGTCATGGGTGAAGGCGGCCTGTCCGTTGGTGGCAAGCAGGGCAGGCGGGCGATCTCCGGTGAAAACGGCACCATCAGCAAACCAGGTGGCGCCATCAGGCGACAGTGCCAGGGACTTACCGGGAGTGGCGGTTGTCTTTAGCTGTTCCTCGCTCCATGGGTTGAGCAGCAACACGCTGCCGTTGCCATCGCCATAGAGGAGGAGCTCGCCATCTGCTGAAAATTTTGCGCCACTGGTTGAGAGACCGGCATTGACTGTGTCAATCTCCACCCCGGTCGCAAGATCTCTGATAGTGATCTTGTAATAAGTGGCGAACAACGGCGGGTCGATCGGGTGCAGGTAGGCAATATGTCCGGATGCCATGCTGGCTGAGAGCCGCGGACCTTTTGCCAGCAGACTTTGCCACTTCAGAAATGACGCTGGCCGGAGAGTTGAATCTTTCAATTCAGTCACGACCGGCAGGTTGATGCCCGGTTGCCAGCGGTAAAGAATGCTTTTGAAGTTCGTCCCAAACTTATAGTTTTTGACCCTGAAACCGCCGGCAGCTATTTCCTGTTCGGAGAGCCAGCAGATGTCGGTAATCTCATCATTAACTGTCTGCTCAGCCATTTTCATCCCGAGTTGATCATGGATGACAATTCTGCTTTTTCCCTGGGTGTGGTAGAGCGCGGCCAGGGAATATCCAAGGGGAGACCATGCCAGGGCATCTGGTTTTTCATCTCCGATCTGGTGGCGCTCCTTGGTCGGAATGTGAACCAGTTGCAGCCCCGAACTGAAGACAGCTGCCACAGCGCCGTCAGGAGAAACGGCAAAAGCGGCGCCGCTTTCAACGGTGGTTATCTGCTGCGCTGTCAGGCCATAGGGGAGGCTACCATCAACCGGCAGAGTTGTGCAGCCGGCCAACATAATCAATAGCAGTAATGTGAAGAAGAGGCTGGTTAAACGCATGATCTTGAATTCCCTGATTCTGTTGCCCATGTGATTTGGTTCATATTCTGCTAAGATATATACAGCAGTTGACAGCCCCGTACAAGCTGAGAGGAGATAGCCATGAAGATATTTGTCAGCGGCGGAACAGGATTTGTCGGCGGACATCTCTGCCGGGAGCTGGCTGCCAGAGGGCATAACCTGAGACTGCTCTGTCACTCCGGAAATGGTGACGGAGAAGTGGGTGTCGAATATTTCAGAGGGGATGTCGCTTCAGAGGCAGACTGCATCCAAGGGGCAGACGGGTGCGATGCTGTTATCAACCTGGTCGGCATAATCAGGGAGTTTCCGTCACGGGGGATTACCTTTGAAAAGCTGCATGTCGAGGCGACCCGCAACATGCTGGCAGCGGCAAGGGGGAACGGGATCAGCCGCTATCTGCAGATGTCGGCTCTCGGAAGCAGGCCGGCTGCCGTGTCAGGCTACCACAGGAGCAAATATGCCGCCGAGGAGCTGGTTGCTGCATCGGACCTTGATTATACGATCTTCCGGCCTTCCCTGATCTTTGGCCCCAGGGATGCCTTTGTGAATATGCTGGCCGGGTTTATCAGGAGTTATTCCCTGGTGCCGGTCATTGGTGACGGCAAGTACCGGCTCCAGCCCATCTCTGCCGATGATGTTGCCAGATGCTTTGCCCTGGCACTGGAAAAACCGGAGACGATCGGCAAGGCGTACAATCTTTGCGGTCGTGACCGCCTGACCTATCTTGAGCTGATCGATCTGATTGCCAGGGTTATGGGGAGATTTTTCGTAATCAAGGCAAAAAACCCGCTGTTTCTCATGCAGCTGGTGACCCCGCTGCTGGAGTCACTGCCGTTCTATCCGGTCACCTCTGACCAGATAACCATGCTGCTGGAGGAGAGTATCTGTGACGGCAGCTGGCAGGAGACGTTCGGTTTTGCGCCGGTTGGCTTTGAGGAGGGGATCAGGGGGTACCTGAGACATGGGGTATGAATGATCAGAGCAGCCCCATCTCCACGAAGCTGTAGTAACTGCCGTCGCCGATAATGATGTGGTCAAGCACCCTGATGCCCATTATTTCGCCGGACTCTTTGAGGCGGCGGGTGATTTCACGGTCTTCGCGGCTGGGAGCCGGATCTCCGGAAGGGTGATTATGGACAAGGATCACTGCCGCAGCCGACTCCTTTACTGCTGCAATGAAAACCTCTCTCGGGTGGACAATGCTCTGGTTCAAGGACCCTTCGGAAATCTGCTCCTGGCGGATAATCCGGATCTTGCCGTCCAGCAGCAGGGTGAGAAAATACTCCTTGCGGCGGTCACGAAAGCTGAAATGAAAATGGTTGAAGATCTGCAGCGGCGAAGTGAAGCGTTCCAGACTCTCCAGCCGGTCACTGTTTACCCTGCCGGCAAGCCCTAATGCTGCCAGTATCGAGGTGGCTTTCGCCGGCCCCACCCCTTTGACGTTGCACAGTTCGGTCAGTGTCGCAGCGGCAACCTTGCGCAGGTCGCCAAAAGTCAGAATGATGTTGCGCCCCAGATCAATGGCGCTCTGGCCGGAGGCGTGATCGCCGGTCCTCAGTATCAGGGCGAGGAGTTCTGCATCTGTCAGCGCATCGGTGCCCCGGATTTGCATCTTTTCCCGGGGGCGCTCATTTTCCGGCCATTCCTTGATGCTGCCATTCATGTTTTCAGCCTCTTATAACAAATTCCATATCAAGGCCCTATCTTCGTTGGCTCGTCTTCGGCTGCTCAACGTACTAAATGTACGCCTCGCAGTCTCAATCCTCGCCGCCTTGATATCATCCTTGATCTGGAATTGTAATTAGGATCATACAAGAAACAGAAAAACTACCCCGGCTGCCAGGCGGTACCAGACAAAGGGGTAGAGGGAGTAGCGCTGCACCAGCTTGAGAAGAAAGACAACGCTCAGATAGCCGAAGACGGCGGAGCTGGCAATGCCGATCAGCAGCGGGGTGGTCTCTCCTGCCGGAATGCCGGTTTTCAGCAGATGACCAACCTTGAGGACGGCGGCGCCGAACACAATGGGGAGCGACAGCAGAAATGAAAAACGGGCGGCGGTTTCACGGTTATAGCCGATCAGCAGGGCTGCCGTAATGGTTATGCCGGACCTGGAGACGCCAGGGATGAGGGCCAGGCACTGGGCCAGGCCGATCAGCAGGGCGGTCTTGAGCGTCATCCGGTCCAGTTTCCACCTCTTGGCACCGGTGGTGTCGGCAAAAGCCAGCAGCAGGCCGAAACCGATGAGCACTGAGCAGATTATTATTGGTGAATGGCGGAATAGCTCCTCGATCGGCGCCTCGAAGCGTTTGCCGACAATGGCGGCGGGGATAGTGGCGAGGATAATATACCAGGGGAGCCGGTTGCCGGCAGTATGAAATCCCTTGCCGCTGATGCTGCCGAAAAAGTTGTAGACCATGTCAAAAATGTCACGCCAGAAGTAGAGTCCCAGCGCTATCAATGATCCAAGATGGAGTGCGACATCAAAGGTCAGACCCGATTCAGGCCAGCCAAGCAGTTTAGGAATCAGGATAAGATGGGCAGAGCTGCTGATCGGCAGCACTTCCGTAAGCCCCTGCAGAGCGCCGAGAATAAGGGCATGAAGATTTCCCATTCAAATTCTCTCCTTTTATTCGTTCAGTTCTTCGCCGGTAGCTTCCATCTCATCGGTCAGCTCGGCCAGAGCTTCATCCCGTTTTCGGAACCTGACAATCAGCCAGTAGCAGAGAAAATATGAGATCAGTGCGAGCACAAAGCCGATGATCGAGCTGCCGAGGAGCAGTGACTTGGCGTACACCTTGAGGTGTTGCCATTCCAGCCCCTTGATCTTCATTTCCAGCGGCGGCAGGCCCCGGAGAACCCTGCCGAGCTTGTAGCTGAGGCCGAGCATAGGGAACACGGTCAGCGGGGTGTTGACCCAGGCGCCGGTTATGCAGGTAAGTTTGTTCAGGCGGAAGAGGAATGCTGCTGCTATTGCCATGGGGGTATGAATGCCGAAGAAAGGGGTGAAGCTGATGAACACACCAACTGCAAATCCGGTTGCGATATGGCGCGGATGGTTGTCCAGCGAAAGGATCTTTTTGAATCGCTCTTTCCAGATTTCCTTGTTCAGCAAAAGAACCCCCGTAGACAATCTTGCGAAGTCTAGTGCCAGTAGCTCTTTTTGTCAATTGAAGGGTGCTGATACAGGGGTAATTTATTCAATAGCTTGACCATCTAGTGATTTGCATATATATTGAAAATCATATTATATTCAGGAGTGACAATGTTCTGGTCGAAAAAAGCAACGCCGGATAATAACGGCAATGGGTTGGCTGAGGAATGCAGGGCGGAGGCAGAAGAGCTTTATCGTTCAGGGAAGTACCACTGTGCCGAGGCTGTTATGGAGAGCATCCGAAGGAAATTTGCTCCGGAGATGCCGAGTGCTGTGGTTGGTACTGTCAGCGGGTTTGGTGGTGGCTCTGCTTCAGGGTGCATCTGCGGCGCGGTGTCAGGTGGCACTGTGGCTATCGGCATGGTGCTGCAGGACAAGAAAAAAACAACCAGCCTTACCAAGGACCTGCATGTCTGGTTCAAGCAGAAATACGGGGTAACCTGCTGCAAGATTATCCGGGCCGAGAATCCGAAGAGCGTCTGTCATGTTCTTACCGGTGAAGTGGCCGGGAAAATTGCCGAGATGCTGCAAAAAAATTAAAGCAGCACCAGATTGTCGCGGTGTATGATTTCGTCGCCATAGCGATAACCAAGCAGCTCTTCGATCTGGCAGCTGTTGCAGCCGATGAGCTTTGCCGCTTCACTGCTGGAATAATCGGTAATCCCTCTGGCAAACTCGACGCCATCAGGATCGCAAATCCTCACGCAGGAACCACGTTCAAAATCGCCCTCCACCGCAGTGATTCCCGATGGGAGCAGGCTTCGCCCGTCACGGCGCAAAACCTTGGCAGCTCCGGCATCCACGATTATCCTTCCCTTAGGGCGCAGGGTGAAGGCGATCCACTGCTTGCGACTGGTCAGACTCTCCCGCGAAGCAAGAATCAGTGTGCCGGTCTCTTCGCCGT
>VEOV01000255.1 GCA_012026855.1 Geobacter sp. | reverse complement strand
GGGTATGGGAACCCACCTCGCGCTGGTTGATGTGGCACTTCTTGTCGGGGTGGACGAATTCAACCGGGTCCTCGATGGTGATCAGATGGTCTTCGCGGGTCTCGTTGATGTAGTTGATCATGGCCGCCAGGGTGGTTGACTTGCCTGAGCCGGTCGGCCCGGTGACCACCACCAGCCCCTTGTCGAAATCGCAGAAACTGAGCACCACTTCGGGGAGGCCGAGCTGCTCGGCGGTGAGAATCTTGGTGGGAATCTGCCGGAAAACCGCCCCGATACCGGCAATGTCGCGAAAGACGTTGGCCCGCATCCGGGAACGCTCCCCCAGCACATGGGCAAAGTCGGTATCGTTGGTTTCGCGGAATTCTACGCGGTTCTTCTCCGGCATGATGTTGTGCAGCAGGACATCCAGAGTCTCGGGATCAATCGCCCCCCTGCCGGGCATGGGGGTCATGGAACCGTCAACCCGGACCATGGGCACCTTGCCGCTCTTCAGGTGGATATCGGAGGCCTTCATGTCCAGCATCTGGTGGAACAGTTCGTCCATATGGGCAATGTCGCCGCTGACCACCGTAGTTGACTCGGCATAGATGATCGGTTCCTCTTCCGGCGGCGCGGGCGGAGGCGGGGCAGCCGGCTGCGGCTGGTCGGGCAGCGCCGCAATCCGCAGTACGCTGCCGTCGACAATCTGCAGCTGATAGCTGCCGTAAGGGGAGCGATAGGGGAAGGAACCGCGGCCATCCTGCAAGCGCGACCGGTAATCGGGCAGCACCTCGACCACCAGCCCATGCACCTGTTCAACCGTAACCGGCTTGTTGGAGACCGGCCGGCTCTGGCCGTTTATGGTCATCTCCACCATGCCGCCGACTTTCAGGAGCATTGTCTCGGCATGCTGCTTCTGCATCGCTTCAAGGTAACGGTCAATGTTGGGCACGCTCTACCTCCTCTGAATCACTCGCTCCTCAAGTCAACCAGCCAGACAAACGGCACCATGCCGTAATTCCAGGCAAGACAGAGGCGCCGGTAGCCGGAAAAAAGCAACGCCTCACCACCGGCCCGCAAAACTATGGCCGCCGGCATGGTCAACTCATGATCACGCTGCAGCGCCTCTTCCATCCTGTTGTAATTGAGCCGGTAGCCCCGCTTGGCCTTGGCCAGATAGCGGCAGTAATCAGCATATTCGTGATAGGCCAGCCGCACCGGCAGGCCGCCAATTTCGCCGCTGCGCGGATAGGCAACCAGATGGCCGCTGCCAAACGCGGCAGCAATAGCCTCCCAGGTGATGCCATGCTGCTCGTAAAAAGACTGTTTGGCCGGGTGCTTGAAAAACTCCCACTCCTCACCGGCAAGTTCAGGCCGTTGCCAGTTGATGGCATGGGTCGAGACTGAACGCACTGCCTATTTACTGGTCGGCGCTGGCACCGGCTCTACAGCCGTTGCAGGCTTTTCGCCCATGACTTCCAGGCCGCTCTCCTTCAAGAGCCTGACGATGAACTCTTCCCCCTTGGCCTGCTCCAGCTCCCGCTTCAACACCGCCTCGATGTAAGCTTTTGCTTCGTCAAATGTGGCCAGCCGCTTGTCGGTCTTTTCATCTACCCTGATGATGTGAAAGCCGAACGGAGTCTCCACCACGCCGCTTGTTTCGCCGCTCTTCAGGCTGAAAGCCGCCTTTTCAAACTCCTCGGCATTGGTCTTGCCGGGAGCGATGACACCCAGGTCACCACCTTTCTTGGCGGTGTCGGCATCCTCGGAGAGCTCGGCTGCCAGCTTGACAAAGTCCTCCCCCTTCTTGAGCCGGGCCAGTGCACCATCAGCCTTGGCCCTGGCTTTTGCCCTCTCTTCGGCCGAGACCTTTGCCGAAGCCGGGAAGAAAATATGGCGTGCCTTGACAGACTCTGTCAGCTGGAAATCCTTCTCATGCTCCTTGTAATACTTCTGCATCTCCTCATCGGAGACCTTGAGGTTGACAAGCACCACCTTGAGCAGATATTCCCGGGAGAGGAAGTCATCGATCAGGTAGCCCAGCTGTTCCTTGAACTCCGGTTTCCTGTCAAGCCCATCTTTACGGGCCTTCACAGCTATGGCCCTCTTGATGAGAATGTCCCGCACCAGAGAGCTTTTCAGTTCCGGTTTCTCCTGGAGCTGCTTCTGCACTTGCGGCGACTGGGTGGCGATGATCCTCTCTAGATCAGTTTCCCTGAGCATGAAATCACCGCCCCTGCCGCCCTCCGGATTGATCTCGTCTGCCATGGCACCAGCCGCGGCAGTTGAGAGCAGCAGCGCCAGAGGAAGAATTATTTTCCGTTTCATACTTTCTACTCCTTTAAACTTGGTTACAGCAGTTGTTAGTTGATGCATTTTAACCAAGCGGATGCAGAAGGCAAGCGGCAAATTACTGTTTTTTTCAGGGATGTTGTATTAGGATGAGCGGAATCATGGAATATATTGCCGACCTCCACATACATTCACCCTACTCACGTGCCACCAGCAAGGAGAGCCATCTTGCCGGGCTGGCCGGCTGGGCTGCCGTCAAAGGGATCAACATCATCGGCAGCGGTGATTTCACCCATCCCGCCTGGTTCAAGGAGCTCAAAGAACAACTGGAACCGGCCGAGCCGGGTTTGTTCCGGCTGAAGAGCAGCTGTCCGGCAAGCTCGCCCCTCAGCGGCATGGCCTCGTCAGCAGGACAGGTACGCTTCCTGCTCTCTGCGGAAATCAGCTGCATCTACAAGCGCCACGGCTCTGTCCGCAAAGTGCACAATCTCCTCTACGTGCCGGATTTAGACTCGGCAGAGCGGCTTAACCGGCGGCTGGCAGCCATCGGCAACATCGTCTCCGACGGCCGACCGATCCTCGGCCTGGACAGCCGCGACCAGCTGGAGATCCTGCTGGAGGAGGCTCCGGAAGGGTTCCTGGTGCCGGCCCACATCTGGACCCCCTGGTTCTCCCTCTTCGGCTCCCGCTCCGGCTTTGACTCGATGGCTGAGTGCTTCGGCGATCTTGAGTCCCATATCTTCGCCCTGGAGACCGGCCTTTCCTCCGATCCGGCCATGAACCGGCTGATATCGGGGCTTGACAGGCATGCTCTCATCTCCAACTCCGACTGCCACTCCCCGGCAAAACTTGGCCGGGAGGCCAATCTCTTCAATACCGGCTTTGATTTCTTCTCCCTGCGTGACGCTCTGAAAACAAACAGCCGCCTGAGCTTCCGGGGGACGGTGGAGTTCTTCCCGGAGGAAGGGAAATACCATGGCGACGGCCATGACAGCTGCAACGTCTGTTTCACGCCGGATGAGAGCCGCAGCGCGGCTGGCATCTGCCCTGTGTGCCGTAAGCCGCTTACCATTGGCGTCCTCAACCGCGTCATGGAACTGGCCGACCGGGCCGAGCCGTTATTCCCGCCTGATGCGCCGGAAGTCTTCAGCCTGATCCCGCTGCAGGAGGTCATTGCCGGCATCCATGGCTGCGGTGTCGGCACAAAAAAGGTTTTGCAGGACTATGCAACTGCCATCCGCATTTTCGGCACCGAGCTCGGCCTCCTGCTGCAGACGCCGCTGGAGGTTATCGGCAGCCACTCGCCTCTCCTAGGGGAAGCAGTGGCACGGATGAGGAGCGGCAAGGTAATCCGTCAGCCCGGCTTTGACGGCAGGTACGGCATCATCAGCCTGTTTGCCCCGGGTGAACTTGGCACGACAAAAGGAAGAGCTGCTCTTTTTACCGGTTGAATCCTCGCTCGGGAGGTGACCATATGGAGCTTTTCAAGAGAAAGCGTAGAAGACACGGCATTCTGCTGGCCGAACCGTTTGACGGTTCTGAGCACTGCTGCGGCTGTGAGGCCGACTGCTGCCGGGGGTTCCCGTCGGTAGAGCTTGATGCGGAGGAGTACTCTTCCCTGGAGAGTCTGGGGGCGAAGCGGCTGGAATTCCACCTTGACGGCAGGTTTTTCCTGCTGATCGAAAATGGCTGTGAATTCCTTGATGGCAGCCGCTGCGGCATCTATCACCAAAGGCCGTCGATCTGCCGCAGATTCAGCTGCCGAGACTCTTGATGCAGCAGCTCCTCAATTCGACAGCCAAAAAGATATGCGGAGACAGCATGGCTCGCATCGCTTGCATCATCCTGCTGCTGGCATTCATTGCCGGCGGCTGCTCCCACCGGTCATACCCGTCCCATTGGCCTGAACGGATTGCCCCCGGCAAAGGCGACTGTCTGGATATCAGCGGCCGCTACCGGACCCTGAGCGATCCGCTCCCAGCCGACTCCGGCCCCTGCAAATGGTCAGGCGGGATGCGGATGGTTTCTGGCGAGGCATCTTGTGTCTCCCTGGCGGAAATGTTCTTTTATCCGGTTGCCAGTGAACCGACCGGCTCCTGGATGGAGATCAGACAGACCGATGACCGGCTGACCATCAGCTATCACCTGCCGGAAAAGGATCTGCAGCGTTTCCTCAGCCAGCAGATTCCCCGGCGGGAGTGGCACGGCAAACTTACGGCAAGCGGGGAAGGCATTCTTGCAGAGGAGCTGGTGCGCGGCCAGCAGTATGAATGCACCGCCGACGGCGTCAGCCGTATCATGACGAGCAAATGGGAGAATGCCAACATCGGTGCGGCCAAAATCAACCGGGCAAGAACTTTCCGGCGGGCAGCAGACGGCTCGCTCCTGCTTGATGCCGTTGATAAGGAGTACGGAGTTTTCTGGCTGCCGCCATTCGCCCTGGTTACCTACAGTAATCGCTGGATGCGCTGGCAGCCTTTGGAAAAAACAGTCAATCAACCTGGGAGTAATTGATATGTCACAAATTTCTTTCGTCGGCGCCGGCCCCGGCGATGCCGAACTCATCACCGTCAAAGGGGCGCGGCTGCTGCGGGAAGCAGCCGTGGTAGTCTATGCCGGCAGCCTGGTGGACCGGGAGCTGGTGCGTACCCATGCGCCCAATGCCCGGGTCTGGGATTCGGCCGGCATGAACCTGGAGGAAACCACCCGGGTGCTGGCCGAGGCGGCGCTGGCAGGGGAAAAGGCGGTGCGGCTCCATACCGGCGACCCTTCCATTTACGGCGCCATTCAGGAGCAGATGGCAGAACTTGACCGGCTCGGTATCGGCTATGAAGTGATTCCCGGCGTGACCAGCGCCTTTGCCGCCGCGGCCGCGTTGAAGCAGGAGCTGACCCTGCCGGAGGTAACCCAGACGGTGATCATTACCCGAATGGCAGGACGAACGCCGGTACCGGAGCGGGAAAAGCTGTCCGAGATTGCCCGGATTGGCGCTACCATGGTGATCTATCTCTCCGTGGGGATGATTGAAGCGGTGGTCGCCGAGCTGCTGGCCGGTGCCTACACGCCGGCAACACCGGTGGCAGTGGTGGCCAAGGCCAGCTGGCCCGACGAGGAGCTTTTGCATGGCACACTGGCGGACATCGGCGCCAAAGTAAAGGCGGCCGGCATTGCCAAGCAGGCGCTGATTATTGTTGGAGATGTGCTTAATGCCAGGGAGG
>VEOV01000035.1 GCA_012026855.1 Geobacter sp. | reverse complement strand
TCGCAGACATCTGCCTTGAGAGCAGCTGCCATTGCCACGGCAGAGGTATCGGAGCCGCCGCGGCCGAGGGTGGTCACATTACCTTTGCGATCAATCCCCTGGAAGCCGGCCACAATAACGATAGTGCCGTTTTTCAGGTCTTCGCGGACATTAGTATCCGGGATCTCTTCAATACGTGCCTTGCTGGCAACGCTATCAGTGATGATGGGAACCTGCCAGCCATGGTAAGACTTTGCCTTGTACCCCATGCCGATGAGGGTCATTGACAGCAGGGCGATGGAAACCTGCTCACCGGCAGCAACCAGCACGTCGTATTCGCGCAGATCCGGAAATTCACAGGTATCATTGGCAAGGGCAACAAGCTTATTGGTCTCGCCGGACATGGCCGAGACAACCACAACCATCTCATTACCTTCGTCAAACCCCTTTGCTACCCGCTTTGCAACGTTTTTGATCCTCTCAATGCTGCCCATTGAGGTACCGCCGTACTTTTGAACAACCAAAGCCATCAGCTTCTCCTCCCCAAGTTTAGTAGGCCGATCCTGCAAGCCGGATTTTAATCAGTTGAACGTGTTTTTTTATCAAGAAAGGTGCTGAAGGTCAAAAGAAATCTGGCTACTTACCGAAAATCAGTTCATCGGCCGGCAGGGCAGCCACCAGGCGGAGGAATCTGTCGCCAAACGGACGTAGCTCAATACGCCGCGTCTCATCGTCATGGTACTCCAGTAGTATCTCCAGGCGGCTAGGGGGGAGCAGTGACTCCAATCTTTCCGGCCACTCCACCAGACAGATGCCGTTGCCGGCAAAGTACTCGTCAAAACCCGCCGCAATGGCATCGTCATCACCGGCCAGGCGGTAGAGGTCGAAATGGTAGAGCGGCATCGGGGTTTGATAGATATTGAGCAGCGTGTAGGTCGGGCTGGTAACCGGAATACCGGCAGGTACGCCTAGCCCCCTGGCAAGCCCCTGGGCAAAGGTGGTCTTACCGGCGCCCAGTTCCCCCTGCAGCGCAATGAAGTCGCCGGGCTGAAGCAGGGCAGCGATGGCAGCTGCCAGGGAGCAGGTTGCGGCAGGGGAGGTGGCAACAAACATCCGCATTCAGATCATCGCCCTGATCAGGTCAATCCTGGCAACAATGCCGACAACCCGGCCACCGTCGACCACCGGGACGGCATTTATCTTCCGGCTGCTCATGATATCGGCCGCCTTTGAGACCGGATCAGCCGGAGAGAGGGTGATTACCGCCGGGGAACAGATGTCGCCGACCCTCTGGCCGGTCATCTTGCGCAGCTCCTTTTCGAACTTCTTGTCGCTCTCCAGGCAGATCACCCAGTCGAAGATGGAGATGACCGTCGGAATATGGAGGCTTTTGTCCTGCTCCACCAGATCGGTCTCGGTCACGATCCCCACCAGCGCACCGGCATCGTCAAGCACCGGAATGCTGGAAATGTGTTTCTCGGTAAACAGCTTGGCCAGCTCGCTGACCGTTGTTTCCCGTTTTACCGTGACCACATCTTTTGTCATTACATCTTTTATCGTCAGCATGATCATCTCCTCCAATATGAAAATTCAGTGCAGCCCTTCGCCGGTGGTGGTCATGACCAGCTTGCCATGCTTGACACCTTTGACGCCGATCAGCTCATTGGCAATATGCTTGATATCCCTGACAGCGCCGCGGATGATCAGCACTTCAAGGCAGTTGTGGGCGTCGAGGTGAATGTGCAGTGCCGACACTATCTGGTCATGGTGGGAATGCTGCTGTTCGGTCAGTTTCTCGGAAAGGTCGCGCACATGATGATTGTAGACCAGCGTCACCGTGCCGACCGCCTCCTGGTCCTCAGCCCCCAGGCGCTCCTCCACCAGCGATGCCCGGATCAGGTCGCGGATCGCCTCAGAGCGGTTCATGTAGCTTTTCTGCTCAATCAGCTGATCGAAACTGTCCAGAAGCTTTTCATCAAGCGATATGCCGAATCTGACCGTGTTACCCATAACGCCCTGCCCCCCCGATGTTGTCAGTGCCAGTCTAGCCGATTACAGGCAGAAAGCAACCCTTATCAGACCGGACCGGCTACGCTGCCGCCCGTCAATATCATTGTCCACAAAAGCGTTGACACAAAAAAACCAGAACGATATATAAAAAGTGTTACCAATTTTAAATACGTAGCACCATCAGTGGGGCAAAAATCCGATGCACATGGCAGACGCGCTGCTGTCACCGGCAGTTGGCACAGCAATGTGGGGGGCGGCAGCTGGCACAATAGCCTGGTGCTCCGCCAAGGTAAAACAGGAGCTGGACGACCGCAAGATTCCGCTGATGGGGGTTCTCGGGGCTTTCCTCTTTGCCGCCCAGATGATCAATTTCACCATTCCGGCGACCGGTTCCAGCGGCCACCTGGGGGGCGGGCTGCTGCTGACTATACTGCTCGGCCCGCACGCGGCGTTCCTCACCATCGCCTCGGTGCTGGTGATACAGGCCCTGTTTTTTGCCGATGGCGGCCTGCTGGCCCTGGGGTGCAACATTTTCAACCTCGGCATCTTTCCGGCTTTTGTCGCCTACCCGTTGATCTACCGCCCCCTCTGCGGCCAGGATCCCTCCACCGGCAGGAGGACCACCGCAACCGTGGCAGCAGCCATTGTCGGCCTGCAGCTGGGGTCTTTTTCCGTGGTGCTGGAAACGGTCCTCTCCGGCATCTCCGCCCTCCCCTTCACTGCCTTTGTGTCTCTGATGCAGCCGATTCACCTGGGGATCGGCCTGGTTGAGGGGGTAGTCACGGCCATCATTGTCGGCTTTGTCCATAAGGCCAGGCCGGACATCTTCATCGACAACGCCACGGTCAGGCACGGCTTCATGAAAAGCATTGTCCCGGCCTTCCTGGCGCTGGCCCTGGTAACCGGCGGCTTCATCTCCTGGTTTGCCTCGGAAAAGCCGGACGGGCTTGAGTGGTCGCTCAAAAAGGTTACCGGCAGGGAAGAGCTTGACGGTGCGAATAACGGGCTGCACGGCAGGCTTGCCACCCTTCAGGGCAGGCTGTCCTTTCTCCCTGGCTACAACTTCAAAAAAACGGAAGGGGCTAAGCCGGAGGCTGGCGGCAAGAATGAGGGGGGGAGCCGTGTCGGCACCAGCATGGCCGGCATTGTCGGCGCCCTGCTGACCCTGGGGCTCGCCGTACTGGTCGGAGTTGTCCTGCGCAAACGGCAACAGCTGGCAGCGACCAGGCCACACAGTCATGAGCATGCCCATCCCCATCGCCATGAGCATGAACATCTGCATAGCCATGGCCATACCAGCCACTCCCATGGGCACAGCCACGAGCACACACACCCTCACCCCCATGTGCACGATCACTCGCAGCCCCACCAGGCTGATCCCAACCCGCAGCATACCCATGAGGCCAGGGTTGATGTGCATTGCCACGGGCATGATGATAGCGAACATGGCAGCCATGAGCATCACCATGACGAGCACTCTTAATTAATTGAACCATAAGCCATTAGCCTCACGAAAATTCATCGATTTCTACAGACAAATCTGGTCTATTGATTTTAAATCGTTAGTAATCGTGAAGCAGAAAGATTTTAAGGAATCTGAATGTCAACCTTCGACGGCGCCATACTGGACTTCAAGAGACTTGAAACGCTGGCATCGGGCGATACAACCCTGCACAGGCTTGATCCGCGGGCAAAGGTCATTGTCACCGCCCTGTTCATCATGGCGGTGGTCTCCCATGACCGGTATGCCATAACCAGGCTCTTTCCGTTTTTCATCTTCCCTGCTGCGCTCATTGCCGCCGGGAACCTCCCTCTAGCCTATATCATCAGGAAAGTTCTCCTGCTCTGCCCGTTTGCCATAGTGGTCGGCATCTTCAACCCGCTGATCGACCGGACAATCGTACTGCAGCTTGGCGACATTGGTATCTCCGGAGGGTGGCTTTCGTTCGCATCAATCATTGTCAGAAGCACCCTGACAGTTGGCACAGCTTTTGTCCTTTTGGCCCTGACCGGTTTCCCGGCGATCTGCCGGGCACTGGAACAGCTCGGCATACCAAAACTATTTGCCGCACAATTGCTCTTCCTGTACCGTTACATCTTTGTCCTCACTGAAGAAGCCGGCCGCGCCTCACGCGCCAGGGAGCTCCGCTCCTGCGGCAAAAAGGGCCAGGGGATGACAAGCTTCGCCACCATGGTGGGACATCTGCTGCTCCGCACTTGGCAAAGGGCAGAGCGGATCCATGTGGCCATGCTTTCCAGAGGGTTTGACGGCAGCTTCAGAACCAGCCGCAAAAGCTCATTGGGCAGCAATGAATGTATTTTTATTGCTCTGTGGGGTTTGTTTCTGGTCACAGCCAGAATTTTAGATCTGCCAAAACTGATCGGCACGTTTATTACCGGAGGCTTCTGATTGAGTCATCACTTAGTAGAACTGATAGAACTGCGCCACACCTACCCTGACGGCACTGTTGCCCTGGACGGCGTCACCTTTACCATAACCCACGGCGAAGCGGTCGGTGTTATCGGCGCCAACGGCGCGGGAAAGTCGACCCTGCTGCTCCACCTTAACGGCTATCTCACTCCGGGCAGCGGCGAAGTCAGGATCGGCCACAGCCTGTTGACCAAAGAGACACTTCCGGAAATACGCCGCACCGTCGGCATGGTCTTTCAGGATCCTGATGACCAGCTCTTCATGCCGACTGTCTTTGATGATGTCGCCTTCGGCCCCTGCAACATGGGGTTGGCTCTGCAGGATATTGAAAAGCGGGTAACAGCGGCACTTGACCTTGTTGAGGCAGGGCATCTGCGTGACAAGCCCCCCTACCATCTGTCCGGTGGCGAAAAGAAGCGGGTGGCCATTGCCACCATACTATCAATGGAACCGAGCATTCTGGTCATGGACGAGCCAACCAGCGGCCTCGATCCCCATGCCAGGCGACAGCTGATCCGCCTGATGGGGGACTTCCATCACACCAAGATCTTTACCAGCCACGATCTTGACATGGTGATGGAACTCTGCAGCCGGGTTATTGTCCTCAGTCACGGCAAAGTCAGGGCTGACGGCGCGCCACGGGAGATTTTCGCCGATGAAAAACTGTTGGCAGAATGCCGCCTGGAAAAACCGCTCTCCATGCAGGGGTGCCCGGTCTGCGGGGTCAACTCATGATGATACGTGGCATAATTTTTATGAATCTTGCCCTGATATTCTATACTTGGGCAGTTTTCAGTGGCAGACGACAGGGGCTGCACTGCAAACATCTGATTATCTTCGGCATCGGCTTACTGTGTGACTATCTTGGCACCATGGAGATGAATCAATTCGCACGACTGCACGGCAAGGCTCCCCAATGGCACCATGTTGTCGGCGTTGCATCTCTGGCCGGCATGGCCTTCCATTTCCTGCTGGCACTGATTGCTTCTTTCCTGAAGCGGGCTGAAACAGTGAATCGGGTCTTTCACCGCGTCAGTCTGACCATCTACACCTGCTGGCTGATCGCCTTTACCAGCGGCGCAGTTGCCGGCATGCTCCGTTTGCACCGTTAGGAATTAACCGCAAAAAAGCCCTGTCCGTTTCCGGACAGGGCTGATCAAACTTCAAAAACAAGCAACAGCTTACGGAATAGGTGCAATCGTCGGATGGCGATCCAGTTCCTGACCCTTGACATGCCCCTTGACAGCTCGCATCAATGCCTTGACCTCTTCCGGCATATCCTTGCCATCTTTCAGGGCAGCTTTCATCTGGCCTGCCAGATAAGAGTGGTTCACAAAAATATCCAGCACAGACAGCATGAATTCCTGCTTCCAAGGTGACAGCTCATGCAAGTTCTGAAACTTGTGCATGTAAAATTTCTGTGCCGCCTTGCCCAACTCCTTCTCCAACTCCTCTACAGTCATCTGTTTTGGCTTGATGACCGCCTCTACCAGATTATATTTACTGTAATCCTTGGTAAAGACAAACTCCTCCAGCTGCGGATAGAGTTCTGCATAAGGCCAGGGAGCGATAGCCAGGAAAAAAGCCATATCGGGATTATAGTGTTTAGCCAGCTCCACTGTTTGGGCAATTGACTCGGGCGTATCATCCGGCATGCCCAACACCAGGGAAGTTTCCGAAACTATGTCTGCGTTGTTTATAATGTCGATGGCCTGCTTGGACTGAGCCACTTCGGTATCCTTGTTGAAGAGATCGAGCGTCTCCTGCGATCCGGCCTCAACACCGACATAGATATGCTCGACACCGGCCTTCTTGTACTTCCACATGATATCGGCATCACGGATAATGTCATCAACCCGGGTCTCCAGCAGCAGCTTTACCGGGACCTGACGTTCAATCATCAGATCCAGGATCTTTTCCCAGCGCTCCCTGTCAAAAGTAGGCAGCTCATCAGAAAGCATCGCCACTTGAACTCCGTACTTACTTCCAAGCATTTCAATCTCATCAACAACATTCTCGGCTGATCTGGCTCGCCAGGTCTGTGCCCAGAAAAGCTGCTGGGAGCAGAAGGAACACTGTGATTTACAGCCCCGGGCCGTGGAGATTATCGCAAGGCGGGCATCTTTTTTTGCACGATACTTATAAATCGGCCATTCTACCAAGTCCCAGGCGGTGGGAAGACTGTCCAGATCATGAATATATGGGGCTTTTGGCGTAACCTTAACCGCACCATCTCGCCAAAAGGCCAGACCTTTAACCGCTGCAGGATCACCGCCAGCATTGAGACAATCCAGCAGTTCGACCAATGTTACTTCACCTTCACCGCGAACGATGTAATCCAGGGTATCATGATCTTCCCGGAGAATTTCATCATAACAGAAAGCAGCATGGACATTTCCAAGCACCGTAACAACAGACGGATTAACCTGCTTGGCCAGATCACACAGTTCAAGAGCTTTTACTATCGAGGCGGTAAAGGAGGTGGTAGCCACCACATCAGGCTTGAAAGCCTCAATTCTTTTCTTGATATCCGGCCACTTATGCCAGAGCGACATGGCATCGTAATAATCAACTTCATAACCGGCGGCGCGCAAAGATCCGGCAATATATACAAAACCAACATTCAGCCATGTTCCGGCAGATTCGACTACGCCAGAGTGATATGGCGGGGTAATCAAGGCAACACGTTTTATCGTCATATAAATCCTTGTCCAACAGACCAGCGTCGGAAAATATTTTTAACAAACAGTACCAATATTATCTTGTTTAAAGCTTTTTGTCTGCAATTTTCTTACCGCCATGCCCTGCCTTGAATCATCGGCTGTTTTTCGTTATGCTTGTAGACACCTCGGAATATACCATCGCAGAAATAACCCTGATAACCTCCCCCTGGCGCTCAAAATTATCCCCCTCGGTCATGATACCGAGAATATATGGCCCCCCTGGATGGTAAACGATACCAAATTCGTGCAACTCCTTGTCCGCCCCGTTGTTGCCGTGAACAAATTCTCCGAACTTGGCAGCGATCGGAACCCCCTTGGGAACTCCGGCAGCAATGCCCTGGGGAAAATCCTCAATTGCTAAAAATTCCAAGGCCTTTTCGGACATTTCTCGGTTAAGAAACGACGCGTTGTAGAGAATGCGGAAAAACCCGGAATAACCTATCAGAGAAATTAGATTGCTGTTATCGCTTGGATTATTGGTAACATCCATATTTTCCAGCACTTCAGATATTTCGTCTGAACTGAGATTGTCATACAGTATCTTGGTAGCATTATTATCCGAATGACTAAGCATATAATGCAGTAAATCTTCAACCTTATAGCCAACTCCACTTGAAAGAGTTCTGTTTGGCTTTATCCCCTGCAAACTGGTCAAATCGTATTTGCCATCATAAATATAAACGCGCTTCAGTATTTCCGGATGTTTCTCTGCTCGCTTAAGCCAGGCAATCATGACCGGCACCTTCAGCAAGCTTGCGCCATCAAACTCGCGCTCTGCATTGATACCAAACCATGGTCCATCGTTCAGGTCGCGGAAATACACAGATACACGGGTAATCCCATTGGCGTGCTCAATATGGTCAACATAAGATTTTATCTTGTACCTGAAAGGAATCGGCTCATTGCGAATAGACACCCCTTCAGGCAATGCCACATCAAGCAACGGTGAAGTAAACCGGAACTTCTTTGCCCCCCTGACAAGCTTCTTCTCACTGGAAGCAGTTTGCATCAAGGCGTGGCCTTGCCAGCCAACTCCAATCAATAGAAACCCGGCCAGTAAATACAGAGACCGTTTAAACCATCGCTTAGAAGCTGCCAAGCTCAATGAAACACCTTCTGCCACACCCAAAGATAACCGACACCGTAAGCTGTAAACAGGATAACATGTTTGACAATTAACGCTCTACGCCTTGCCGCTTCGGCATCTTCGCCATACCAGTTATCCACATAGGTAAAGGTTCTCCCGGCACCGGTTGCCATGATTAGCACGGCAGCTGCAACACTGCTCCAGAAAAGACGCCGCTCCAGCAAGTTAAGTACCGCTGTAGTCGAAGGCTCCAAAAGGTGTGCATCGTGGAGCCATGCTATGGCAACAATGGCTGCCAACCAGATTCCAGCTGCAAAATCATGAACAAAGCCGTTTACAACGACCAGACTCTTTCTCAAGCTCATAACCACTCCGCTTCCAGCAAATAAACTTTTCAAACAATAATCAACTAGTCTATTATGACATTACTTCTAAATGCAAATGCTAATCTGGCATCTCAATTGCCCCCCCGACAATTGTTCAACAATGCTACAGTTACGCAACATGCACAAAATAGCAGCAGAGCATGCCTCAATATTAAGCACCAGCGCAACACATCGTGCCTCCCCCGTAATGACGCAACACCCTGAACGTACGCGTTTTAGGCAGATCAAATCCCCCTAGGGTCTGGCTCCAAAATTGCAACATCTATCAGCACAATGAACACTTTTCTTATAGTTAATTTATATGTTACTGTTTTTCTTTAAAATAAAGTGGCGTTAAATCCCTTCGGGGAATACTAACCAGCAGGAGCCTGCCATGCCTTCGAACCAAAATCTCACTCATAAATTGACTGAAGAAGTCCTCCGCATAATTGAAGCTGGCGTCGACGCCGAACTGACTGATGCTCAATTCAACGATTACAGCCTGCAGATGTTTGCGCTGCAGTATTCGACCAACAAAATTTATCGTGAGTTCTGCGACATAAAAAAAATTAAACCTGGGGACGTTAGCCGCTGGCAGGACATCCCCATGGTTTACAACGACGTGTTTAAAACCCACTTGGTAGCATCATTCCCACTTGAACAATCGGTCATGTCCTGCCTGACGGGCGGCACAACAAGTCTGACCCAGAGAGGTCGTATCTTCCGCGACGAGGATGGTAAAAAGCTAGTCTTCGGGGCCAACAAGAAAATGACCGCCTCATATCTCTTCCCTGACTTTGAAGAAGGCAAACGTTGCCGCATCCTTATCCTGGCACCAAGTCCTCAACTGGCCCCCTCTATGGGCATGGCTATCGGCATGGATCAGACCAGGACTCATTTCGGCACCGAAGACAGTATCTTTCTCCTTGGCAGAAGCGGCATAGATGTAAAAAACCTGCTCAAGGCTCTGCGTGAATCAGAAGCCAGTGGCATACCGGTAGCATTGATCGGTGCTACTGCCGCTTACGTCTACTTTTTTCAGTCCTGCCGCCGCAAAAAGATCAAATTCAAACTACCTCCTGGTAGCCGCATCTGCGATGGTGGCGGTTATCGCGGGCGTTTTGGGGTTGTGACCCGGGATGACTACTATGCCATGGTCAAGGAGATTCTGGATATTCCCGACAGCCACTGCGTAAATGTCCTTGGTGAAGCAGAAACCGCTACCAACCTTTTTGATGACTCTCTACGCCGGATCGTCAAAGGGCTTCCGCCGCGTAAGCGTACCCGTCCGGTGCCTCCTTGGTCGCGGGTTATTGCCATGGATATTGACAATTTGAGCCCCCTGCCGGATGGCGAGGTCGGTCTGCTCGCACACTGGGACTTGGCCAACGTGCCAACAGTGCTGGCAGTCATTACTGACAACCTCGGTTATACCACAGATAACGGTAGCGGCTGTGAAATGGTCGGGCGTGCCAAGATTGAAAACGGCAAAGTCTCCCCTCTTCCTGATGAAGAGCGCACCATGGGTCCCATGGGCGACTCCACCATATTCCGTATGCTCGAAGCCTATACTAACTTCTCCATCGACCTGAAAATGCGCTTTGCCAAAGACCCGAAAGTTGAACCTAGCATCCATGAAGAGATTGAAGCCAGACCAGGCTCAGTCGCTTCCTGCCCGCAGGTAGTTGATGAAATTCTAGTTTCCCAGGCCAGCGCAGAAGCTGCCCAGATGAGGGATGAAGCACTTAACACCTTTAAGGATCAGACGGAAAGGCCTCTTGAGTGGTATGTCCAGGAAGCTGAAAAACAGAAACTGGTTGATCATCCGGCGGGATTACAGTCAGAAAAAACTCCTGATAGCAAAAAGAAACAGTGATCAGCAGCAAGCTTTTTGGAAAGGTGCGACAAGAATCAATTGCAAAGGCAGGAACCGTTCTTTTTTACCTCGGCGGTGCCGTATGGATAATTTATGCTCTGGTTAAATACCTGCTGGGGTGGGATGTTTCCCTGCGGCAATTTCTCCCCTACCACCTGGCGGCAGTAATCCCAGGCATACTGCTCAAGCGTTGCGCCGGCTTGATATACGCTATCTTGAGCAGAACTCAGTAATGCCTGCCCAACTCCAATTAAAATGGCAGCCAATGCAAGCATCTGCATTGGCTGCCATTCAATTCCGTTATTTAATCAATTCTATTAACCCGGCAGCTGTTTTGCCCTCACAGCGACTCTCTCTGCCTTCCATTTCTCATAGGCGATTCGCATCCCTGTCCGGACCGGCAGTTGATTCATGAGTGACAAAATATGGGCATATGGAAACCCTGACAGAGGCACGTGGCGCATATGACTCAAAATCCTCCAGGTACTAAGTATCTCCAGAGAGCTTTCATAAAACGCCTCTTCGCGCACTTCCGGTGTCATCCGTGGATCAGGGTGCTCAAACAGGGCATATGCACCTGTGTAGTACTCCCAGCCCAGCTCTTTGTAAAGGTACGGTTCATACTGTCGGCGCAACTCCGTCCCAGGGTATGGTACCAGTAACGATGGATGCATGCTGACCCCGAGCCGGTCCGCCAACTCAACCGAACGCTTGAAATCCTCAAGAGAATCGTTTCTGCCGCCCACCATATAAAAAAGCGACACATCAATGCCGTGATCTCGCAAGGTTCTGATAGCCCGCTCACGATCAACACCGATTTTACCATCGGCCCGATAGGCAGTGAGGGCATCGTCAGAGATGGCATCCCATCCCACCCATACGGTCAACATGCCACTTTCCCGGGCAGCATTGAGCATCCGTGAGCCTGCAGGTGTCAGCACGGGGCGAAGGCTGCCAAACCCCATCCATTTTTTACCGCTCCCTTTAAGCGCAGTAAACATGTCAATCGCGCGCTGTTCAAACCCCTGCCACCAGATGTTCTCGTCTCCGTTGATGTACATCTTTTCAGGAATTGCTGACACGTCGCGGACAATGTGATCGATGGGACGAAAGCGTATGTCCCCCCCCATAAACGGTTTGACCGAGCAAAATGTACAGTTGTAAGGGCAGCCACGAGAGGTGTTTAACACCCGGAATTGATGCCCATGTTTAAGCATACCGTACAGTGGAGTCGGCAGATCATCAAGCTGCGGCCGGTCGCTGTGGTAGTACCGCTCCTTTCTGCCTGCCTTGAAATCCCGCTATACCTGAGGCCAACTCGGTTCCGCTTCACCCACAACCACGGCATCGCCATGCTGAATTGCCTCATCTGGGAGCAGTGAAGCATGGATTCCACCGAAAACAACCTTTGCTCCGCGAGACCGGAGCTTGGCAGCAATTGTGTAACCGCCGACAGAGGTTGGCGTCAAAAGGCTGATTGCAGCCAGATCGCATTCAAGGGTATCAAACACATCAGGCGTAGCACTTGCGCTATATACTTCAATCTCTATTGAAGGATCTTCCCGCCGAGTCAACGCAGCAAGATATTCGAGAATGGGAGGAGCAACCGGTGTCCAACCGAAAGGTAGAGGAGGGAAAATAATTGCAAGTTTCATTGTTTATCCTTACGAGTTGCAAATAGGTAACACGATCAAATTATCCTCAGGTTTAGGACAGATTTGGCTGAACTGATTGAAATTAACCACGGGCGGAACTCAAGCCCCGTTGAGGCCTTGAGGGATGGACCTCGGCTAAAGATGACCTGAAGATGAGAGGCAAGGCACACCTGTTATTTGTCTACAGTTCCTTAGTGTTCGATCCTGAAACCTGAGTGAAAAGTCTCCATGGTAAACGGGATACCCCAGTAGCTGACAACCATGGCCACAAGAGCAATAAGGGCATACCAGGCAAGGCTTCTACCCCGCCACCCCATAGTCACCCTGAGATGGAGATAGATGCCGTATGTGAGCCAAGATATCAGCGACCAGACCTCCACCGGATCCCATCCCCAGTAACTACCCTTTACCTGATTGGACCAGAAACAGCCGGACACCATCATCAAGCCAAACAATATAAAGCCACCTGCAATAAATCGATAAGCCATATTATCTATGTCGGCCAGACCGGGCAGACGATCGTAAATGCCGCCACTTTTTTTCTCCTTGAGCAGATAGACAAGACTCAATCCGGCCGCCACCAACACAGCAGCAAAACCTGATGACGCCCCGAGAATATGCACCCAGATCCAGCCACTCTGCAGAGCTGGCGCGAGAGTTGAAGCCACCTCTTTCATGAGCGTGCCCGCCCAGCCCATCAAGACAAAAACCACAGGCATAACGAGCACACCAACTGGACGAAATTTAGCAGTAGAAAATTGCAGCCCCAAAAAAATAAATGTTGCCATGAAC
>VEOV01000301.1 GCA_012026855.1 Geobacter sp. | reverse complement strand
TCCATGGATGGCTGGAAGATGGAACCGTAGGCCTCCAGCTCCGCCCTGATCAACTGGGCGTTGACAATGTTGCCGTTGTGGGCCACGGCGATACCGCCGCGGGAGTATTCCACCATAATCGGCTGGGTGTTCTTGATGACCGAAGAACCGGTGGTGGAGTAGCGGACATGGCCGATGGCGGCCTTGCCAGGGAGTTTGTTGAAGGTCTCCTGGTTGCCGAAAACATCAGCTACCAGTCCCATGGATTTGTGCGAATGGAGGGCCTTGCCGTCGGAAGAGACAATACCGCAGGCCTCCTGCCCCCTGTGCTGCAGGGCGTACAGTCCCAGATATGTCAGATTGGATGCTTCCGGATGATTGAAAATACCAAAAATACCGCACTCTTCTTCGGGTCTCTGCAGATTCATCGTTGCTCCTTTAGGGGGTGTCGAGTGGTTAAGTGGTCAGGCAGGAACGATCACTTCACCCCTCGATCTACTCACAACTCAACGGCTCGACTACTTAACTGACTACAACAGGCGTTCACTGACGTACTTTGCTGCGTTTTGGTAGATTATCAGGCCGTCGCCGTTTTCCGGAAGCGTTTCCCTGGTCCATCTCGGATGCTGGGTATAATGCACAAATGCCTCCGGGTGGGGCATCAGGCCCATCAGCCGGCCGGTCGGGTCGCAGATGCCGGCAATGGCGTTGGTGGAGCCGTTGGGGTTTTCAGGGAATGCCATGGTCGGCGCGGCATAGCTGCTGTCAGAGTATTTCAGCACTGCCAGATGTTCAGTCTCGATGCGCTCAAGGGTCGCAGGGGTATCGCAGAGGAACTTCCCTTCACCATGTCTGACCGGCAGGTAGATCCCCTTGTCAATCCCCTTGGTGAAGACGCATTGTGATGCAGGATCTGTTTTCAGATAACACCACCGGTCCTGGAATCTGCCGCAGTCGTTATAGGTAAGGGTAGCGGTCTGGTTCAGGTAGTTGCCGTCAAAACCGGGCAACATCCCCATCTTCACCATCAGTTGAAAACCGTTGCAGACGCCGAGGATCAGTTTACCGTCTGCTATGAACCGGCTGAACTGTTCAACCAGCTTTTCGCTCGAGCCGCTGATGGTGGCGTTCTTCAGACGATTGGCCTGGGCTTTGGCGCTGCCCAGGTCATCCCCGTCGAGAAAACCGCCGGTCAGGTTGAGAAAATGAAAATCATCAAGACTTATTTCACCGGAAAGCAGCTCTGAGATATGGGCAATGACGGCTTCGTCGAAACCGCCGATTCTGCAGGCGTGGGCCGCCTCCATTTCACAGTTGGTGCCATTGCCGGTGATAACTATTGCGCGTTTACGAGCAGCCATTTTACAACTCCCTCAAGGTTTTCTGCCAGGCTTCTTTCAGTTCGCCAAGCGGCGCATTGATGACCGGTTTGCCGGCCAGTCCGTTAATCTGCAGGTTTGGAGAGGCAGTGACCTCTCCGAGGCAGGCAAAAGCAGTGCCGGCCATCTGGTGCTCAAAGGCAGCTTTCTTTTCCGGTTGAAGAGTAACCAGAAAGCGTGATGCCGATTCGCTGAAAAGGAGCACTTCATCTCTCCTAGTGAGCGAGTCGCCTTTGTATGGCACTGCTGTCAAGTCAAGAGCCATGCCGAAACCGCCGGCAAAGGCAGTCTCAGCGGCAGCTACGGCCAGACCACCGTCCGACAGGTCATGGCAGGAGGCGACCAGCCCGGCGTTCACGGCCTTGTGATAGGCCTGGTAGAGGCGGTAAGCCTTTGCCCCGTCAACTACCGGGACGCTGTTTCCGACCACCCCTTGGGCGGCATAGTATTCTGAACCACCCAGCTCGTCGGCAGTTTCGCCCAGGATATAGACCAGATCGCCCCGGCGCTTGGCATCCATGGTGACTGCTTTTCTGGCATCCTCCATTTTACCGATTACAGAAAAAAGAAGAGTAGGGGGGATGGAGATCTTGACACTGCCATCGTAGAAATCGTTCTTCATGGAGTCTTTGCCGGAGATAAGCGGCAGGTTGTACTCCATGCAGATGTCGTAGAGCGCCTTGTTGGAGCGGACCAACTGGGCCATCTTGTACGGTCCGTCCGGTGTCTTTTCGGATAGTACCGGGTCGCACCAGCAGAAGTTGTCCAGACCGGCCACCAGGTCGAGTGAGCCGCCTACAGCCACGTAGTTGCGTAGCGCCTCGTCAACCGCATTGGTGGTCATGTGATATGTGTCGATGTCCGAATAGCGGGGGCAGATACCGTGGCCAGTGACAACTGCCTCGAAGGAGTCCAGCAGCGGTCTGACCACAGCAGCATCGGAAGGACCGTCATTGCTGACCCCGGTGAACGGTTTAACCACCGAACCACCCTGAACTTCGTGATCATAGCGTCTTACCACTGATTCCTTCGAGCAGACGTTTAAGGATGCGAGGAGCTGTTTCAGTTCAGCGGTATAATTCGGCTTAGCGGTCGGCTCAACCTCACCGTGCTGTCTGACTTCCCATTTTGCCGGAATCTGCATCGGCGGCAGGCCTTCATGCATGAACTCCATCGGCAGCCAGGCAACAGTCTTGTCGCCATAAAGAATGTGGAAAACGCCACTGTCGGTAAATTCGCCGAGCACGGTGGCTTCCACGC
>VEOV01000025.1 GCA_012026855.1 Geobacter sp. | reverse complement strand
TGCAGTAACCGTCTTCACCGGCGCTGTCATGATTGCCGATACAGCCGTAAGCGGGTTGACCCTGTTCAACAGGAGCTCTTCCAGCCGGGAGGCAATCTGGATGACGGTATGTTCCTTGACAGTTGCCGAACCGGCGGTGGCATGCCCACCGCCGCCAAAATGGCGGAGGATTTCACCGACATCAAGGCTTGCAGTTCTCCCTCTGCCGATCAAGTAGACCCGGCTGCCCATGCCTACCACCATGAAGACCGCATCAATCCCTTCGATGTCGCAGATCATCTGCGCCAGGGAGGCGACATCACTCAGATAGTATTCGAGGGATGCCGTGGCAATGCCGACATCCAGACCACCGGCCGTAATCCGGCGCAGAGAATGGAGCAGATCATTGAGGAGCGAAACCTGCACCGCCCCAAGCTCCCGGGTGAGAAACTCGGAAACCGCCGACAGATGGGCGCCGTGGCTAAACAACCAGGCGGCGGCAATAAAATCCGCGGCCGTGGTGACCGGATAGGTAAGGTTGCCTGTGTCCTCGTAAATACCGAGCAACATGGCTGTCGCATGCAATGGCGACGGAACGCCACCCTGAGCTTCAATAAGTGGCTGCAGCAATGAACTGGTTGCGCCGCAGGCGTGCACCAGGCCGCCTGATGACTTGATGCGGTCGCTGACATCGGGATGGTGGTCGTAAATATGCACTTCGACCCTGGCGAGGATTTCGGCAAAAACGCCGATACGCGAGGCATGTTGGCAGTCTACAATGATCAGCTGGGAGATGGCGTGCAGATCGAGGTCTTTAAGGCGGGTAAAGAGTGGCGCCAGTTCAGGATTGGCCTGAAAAAAACGCCGCACCCCTTTTTCCTGGGAACCGGAGAAAACAAGCTGCGCATCGGGGTAGAGCATCTTTGCCGCAAGCATTGCACCAAGACAATCAAAGTCGGCATTAAGATGGGTGGTAATTACTTGCATACGTCAAATACTAGCATGGAAACAGCGCTTTGCCAGAACATATCCAACATCCGGCTACTCCGGGAGCGGCAACGGCACCTGGTCCGGATCGCTGCTGCTGTCGGCTAGTTCTTCGATTTCTCTCAGGGTCGGCAGGCTGCGCAGGTCCTTCAGGCTGAAGGTCTCCATGAATTCGCGGGTAGTACCGTAAATCAGAGGTTTGCCGGGAATATCCTTTTTGCCGATAATCCTGATCAGCTTCTTGTCCAGCAAACTTTTAAGCACCCCGCCGGAGTCGACCCCCCGCAGGTACTCCACTTCGGCCCTGGTTACCGGCTGCCGGTAGGCGATTATGGCCAGGGTTTCCAGGGCTGACGGCGTAAACCGGGCAGGCTTGACCTTGCGCAGACGCCTGATGTAATCGGCGTATTCAGGGCGGCTGCGAAACTGGTAGCCGCCGGCAACCTGGACCAGCTCCACCCCCCGGCCGGCACCGCAATAATCTGCAGCAATTGCTTCCACCGCCCCTCTGATTTCTTCGCGGTCAAACTCCTCCAGCAGCGTATAAAGGCGCTCATAGGAAAGCGGCGCATCGGCGACAAACAGGATGCTCTCAACAATCTGTCTGAGTTCAGAGTGACTC
>VEOV01000295.1 GCA_012026855.1 Geobacter sp. | reverse complement strand
GTCCCGACCGGAAAGGTGCAGGGCAGGGCTGACGGTAAGCGGGCTGACAGTCTGCCTGACAAGGCTGATACCGGTCTGTCCGGCCGGGGCCTGCCGATTGACGGTGTCATCACCTCGACCACCGGCTTCAGAAACGACCCTTTCAACGGCAGACTGACCCATCACAACGGCCTGGATATCGCTGCCCCTACCGGAACGCCGGTAAAGCCGGTTGCGCCGGGGACTGTCATTTTCAGCGGCTGGAAAAAAGGGTATGGCAACACGGTGATTCTGGAGCATGACGATGGCATGGTCACCGTTTACGCCCATCACTCACGGAACAGTGTCAGCGAGGGGGAGAGGGTGGATCTCGGCAGTGTCATCGCCGCCACCGGCTCAACCGGCCGCTCCACAGGCCCCCACCTGCATTTTGAAGCCTGGCGCAACGGCACCAATATCACATCAGACTTCATGCCGGGCAGCAGTTCCGACACCCCGGCCACCGCCTCTTCAAGGGCGCCCATTCGCCGTTTTCTCCAGAGTGACGGCACCCTCCTGTTTACCAATCTGAACTGAACTTCCTGCTGTGGCTTGCCGATTGCTGCGGCAGGTGAGCTATGGGCAAATTGCGAAATTTGACTTGCGTCATGGCTGCCGGCGGCTGCCTTGAGTATGCTGCTGCCAGTTCAACATCACGGCGCCGGTCAGGTGCCCGGCACAAGGAGTCTCAACATGGGTAATTGCGGTTGCGGTCATGGGGCAGGTCAGGGCCCATATGCGGAAGGGAGGGATCTGGTGGAGTTCGTGGCGCGGGCCCACGGCGGTGCCCTGAGAGACAGGCCTCTGCCTGGAGGCGGATTGGCGACGGCATGTCAGCAGTGTAGCGCTTCCTTTACCCTGACCACCTTTGTGGACAGCTGTCCTGCCTGTGGCGGTGTCCATGCGGTATCGCCCCCCCGTTGCGACGACCCTGCCAATATTCAGTTTGCCGGCGCCGGCTACCGGCTGCTGGAGGCTTAGCAATGCTGACCTTCAGCGAAAGGGCGGCGATCACAGCCATCTGGGCGTTGCTCCTTGTGGGGGTGTACTTTGCCGGTCGAGCCGCCTGGCGACGCTGGCGGCAGCCAGGTAAGGTCAAGGATAAGGACTTGGGGTCCCATTAGCCGGTTTGGCTGCTCCCCGGGGCTTTTCAGGTTGACTTTTGGTCTCCACGGGACTAGCCTTTACTACATATTTGCCGATACACGATAATACTAAACCATCCGTAAGGGTGGGGCGGAAAGCCTACAGGGTCTTACTGAGACAGCCGGGTTGCCGAAATATCACTATTTCGACAACCCGGTTTTTTATTTTTCAGAGAGAGGAGAAAGTTATGCGAAGAAAATCATTGTTGCTTCTGAAATCAGTTGCTGTCCTGGCGACAGCGGTAGTGGCCATCTGCCTGCTTAATGGCTGCAGCGGTGGGGGCAGCACCCCGACAGGGACTCTCAAGCTTGCCATAACCGACAAGATGAGCGACAGCTTTGCCAATGTAGTCGTCAGTATCAGGGAAATAAGGATTGTGCCGGCCGGCATGGAGAGTGCGGCAGACAATGATCCGGGCCTGCCGGTAGTCGCCCGCTTCAGCACACCGCGGGTCATTGATGTCATGCAGTTGCAGTTCGTGCAGCAGGCTCTCGGGGAGGTTGTCCTGCCTTCAGGGACCTACAGCCAGATTCGACTGATCCTGGAGCCCAACCCCAATGGCATGGGACAGCCGCCGATGAACTATCTCGTGCTCAAGACCGATCTCAGCAGCAAAGTGATGCTGACTACCCCGAGTGCCCAGCAGTCCGGTCTCAAGATTCTTGGCCCGATTGAGATCAAGCCCGGGATCATCAATGCGGTCATGATTGATTTTGATCCGAATACCGCCATTGTTGCCCGCGGCAACGGCGATTACAACCTGAAACCGACCGGCATCCGCCTGGTGCAGATGGCCGATGTCCTGACGCAGTACGGTTCGATTTCCGGCAACGTGAAAATGTTTGACCGCTGGTCCAGCGCAACAGTTTCCGTCAAGCGGCGTGGCCAGATCAATGATGTTGATCCCATTGCTGCCGGGAGAATCTTCAGCAACTTCACCAGCAACGCCTGGCAGGCGCCGTTTGCCGCTTTCGTGCCTGGCTCTGCGACATTGTCATACAAGACCTTCGTAGCCGCCAACGGTTTCCGGACCTACTCGTCTTCGGCAGTTGGTGTTACTCAAGGAGTGAGCACCAGCCTGGGTGATATCGGGCTGGTCAAGACCCCCTGATAATACTCGTCAGTTACACAAAGGGCGGCCCATGGGCCGCCCTTTGCACATCCAGTCTATGCAATCCGAAAAAGCAGGTTAATTAATCACGATGTCCGAGAGTGTCACGGTGCCGCTTGTCAGGGTCAGGCTGCCATGCAGCGTGGTCACTGCTCCTGCCAG
>VEOV01000193.1 GCA_012026855.1 Geobacter sp. | reverse complement strand
CTGGAGCGCCTGCGTTATCCTTGAATTCACCCGCAACACCCCGCTGCTGGTGCAGATTTTCTTCTGGTATTTCGGCTCCTACAAACTGCTGCCGACAGCTGTCAACGAATGGCTTAACAACACCGGTTTCGAGTTCGCTGCCGGACTGTTCGCCCTGACGATCTACACTTCCGCTTTCATTGCCGAAGACATTCGTTCCGGCGTGCTCTCCATTCCCAAAGAGCAGATGGAGGCTGCCAGAAGCAGCGGCTTCTCCTATCTGCGTTCAATGCAGTACATCATACTCCCGCAGGCGGTCAGGATTACCGTGCCGCCGCTGGTCAACCAGTTCCTCAACCTTGCCAAAAACTCCTCACTCGCCATGACCATCGGCGTAATGGAGCTGACATACCAGGCCCGTCAGGTGGAAAGCTACACCTTCAAGGGGTTTGAAGCATTTACCGCGGCAACAATTGTCTATCTGGCCATTTCGGTCATCATCACATTCCTTGTGGACCAGTATAACGAGCGGGTTCTGCAGATTCACAAGGGGGCTTGACATGGAATTCCTCGCAAACTTCAAGGTAATCAGCGACAACTTCGTTTACTTCATGGTGGGCAGATGGCCGGAGGGGCCACTGGGGGGCATCGGGCTGACGCTCTATCTTGCCAGCGCCTCCTGTTTCCTCTCATTTTTCGGCGGGCTGATTCTGGGTCTGTTGAGCGTCTCGAAAAGAAAGTGGATCAGTATGCCGACCATGCTGGTAATCAATACAATCCGTGGCGTGCCGCTCCTGATGGTCATCTTCTGGATGTACTTCCTCCTGCCGGCAGTCTTCGGCAAGGGTTTCTCCGAAACCAGAACGGTAATTCTCGGTCTGACCTTCTTTACCTCTGCCTACATGTCCCAGATTGTCCGGGCCGGCATCGAAGGGATCCCCAAGGGGCAGATGGAAGCAGCCATGTCCACCGGTCTGAAGCACTGGCAGGCAATGGTATACATCATTCTTCCCCAGGGGCTACGCAACATGATCCCCTCTTTCGTCAACCAGTTCGTGTCACTGATCAAGGACACCTCGCTCGCCTTTATTGTCGGCGTCTCCGAACTGACCCACGTGGCAACCCAGATCAATAACCGCACCATGGCATTTCCAACGGAAATATTCTTTTTCATCGCGGTCATCTATTTCATCATCTGCTTTGCCTTCACCACACTGTCACGCACCCTGGAAAAGAGGCTCTCCTGGCGTAAAGCGATTTAAACTGCATGCCTGATCTTATCACCCTTCTGCTCCTCATTGCCGCCGCCTTCCTGGCAGGGCTGATTGATGCCATTGCCGGAGGCGGCGGACTCATTACGGTCCCCGCCCTGATGGCTATCGGCCTGCCCCCCCAGGTTGCCCTCGGCACCAACAAGTTGCAGGCCTCCTTTGGCTCAGGCAGTGCCATGCTCCATTTTGTCAGGAGCGGCACAGTCAAGCTTTCCGACTGCCTTGCCGGCATTTTCTGGACAGCTGTTGGCGCCGGCACAGGGGTTCTGGCAATCCAGCGGCTGGACCCGGCCATACTCCGGCAACTGGTGCCGTGGATGCTGGTCATCATCGCGGCCTACACCCTGTTGACTCCTAAACTGGGCACCGAGGATATTCACGCCAGAATCCCGCCAAGATTTTTCTACCCACTGTTCGGTCTGGCAATCGGCTTTTATGACGGGTTCTTTGGCCCGGGAACAGGCTCTTTCTGGGCAATGGGTTTTGTCCTGCTTCTGGGTTACTCCCTGGTGAGGGCAACGGCTCATACCAAGGTGATGAACTTCACCAGTAATATCGTCGCTTTGGGATTTTTTTTAATGGCCGGGCAGGTACAGATGCTGGCAGGGCTGCTCATGGGGGTGGCTCAGTTCATCGGGGCAAGAATCGGGGCAAAGCTGGTCATAAAAAAAGGGGCGAAATTTATCCGCCCCGTCTTCATCATCATCGTTCTGGCCATAACGGCCAAACTCATTTACCAGAATTACCGGTAATGGCTGATATAGCCTGTCAACAACCCGACCAGGGCGATGTGATCTTCAATAAAATCACCGAGCGGATCCTTTGCCGGCTTGGGGATCAAGGCCACTGCTCCACCTTTATAGGCATCGAAGGCAAACTTTAAATCATCCAGATATGACAACTGAATAATCCGTACACCTGGAATCTTTCCGGCAATGCTGTTCCTGACGGAGCTGATTTTCTCTTTGGAAAAGGCCTGGCTGCTCTCCAGATGGGCGTCCACCACGAGCCACCCGCAACCGTTTTCCAGGTTTTCAAGCGCTTTCCCGATCTCGCCGTCTGAAACGACGGTAACGGCAGAGTTACCGGCAGCTGCCAGGACTGTTTCCAGGGAGTAGGTAAGCAGCCGATCGCAACTGTAGATGATGATGCTTTGCCCGGCAGCAGGCGTGGTTTTCCCCTCCTTTGCATTTACTGCCAGGAAGGCAGCGAGTCTGTCAATGTCCGGCAACGGCAGATCCAGAGCCAGTTCGGAGAGTTTTGCCTTTTGCAAGGCTATCGGGTCACAGACCGCCACTTCCTTGAATGATTTGGGGAGAGTTCCGGAAAGAGTCTCCATATCTGAAAGGCCGAGATCATCTTCGGATATGAGCTCAGACAGGTCAAGGTCGGCAGCGGGTTCATCCTCCTCGTCCTTAATCAGCCCGTCCCTCATCCGTTCATCAAATATTCTCAAGGCATCCATAAGAATGCTCTGGGTGTTGACATTCACCTCATGGTTCATTTTTTCCGGATAATAGCGGAAGTCACAGTCGATGACATCTTTCAGATGACTGAGACTAAACCTGCCGGTTTTCCAGGTCAGTATCTCCACGACTGTCATTTCGATGAGATGCTGCAGGGCCTTGTAGGCGTTTTCCTCATTCAACAGACCAAGCTCGATCAAGGTGATTGCCAGAGGGCGCCTGTTCTCACCATCAACTGCCTGCCGCTTTAAACCGGCCTCGATATCGGCCGCCGTCAGGAACTTCATCTTTATCAGCACATCCCCTATCCTGACGCTGTTATTGAGATGACTGGCACTGACGATGTAGCCATCCTTGAAAACAAGCTGGCTCTCCCCCTTGCGGCCGTTGACGGTCAACACCCCGGTCTTGCGCGTTGAGTTAAGAAGCTGGATGAGATCGACTATGGGGAGATGTTCAAGATCACCTGTAAAGGCCATTTGGGAAGCTCCGGCAAAAAAACTTATGATAGGCAGTAAGGTGAGAAAGTATAACAGCAAATTTAGCTTATCGCCAGATTCTCTTTTATCGCCTCTGCTTCCAAAGCCTGGGGCAGTATGCTATATTGTTTGCAGTTCAAACATTCATGGAGGTCCATTGATGTTCAGAGTAATTGTTACGGCATTTATTCTTGTTCTTTTTGCTGTGCCGGCATCTGCCGCTACTGCTAAAGCACCGGAAGCACCGACTCAGCTGATATTTGCACAACAGCTGATTGAGTCTCTCGGCTTGGGAGAAGGTCTCCCTGAGAAACCGCTGGAAAAGGATTTACTGACTATCCTTCTTGGCAAAAGATCCTTCAGCTTTGAAGCGGAAGACAGTTATGATCAGAAAAACGACACCGTCTCCGTAAGGAACTACCCACTG
>VEOV01000101.1 GCA_012026855.1 Geobacter sp. | reverse complement strand
GTGCTCCTCATTGTTGCCGAGCCGTGCCGTAACGCCGGCAAGTACACCCTGGGGGATATTCTCTCCTTCCGTACCGAGCCGAAGCCGGTCCGCGCTGTTGCCGCTATCGCCACTGTTGCCGTAACCACCTTCTACCTCACTGCCCAGATGGTCGGTGCCGGCAAGCTGATGGCCCTTCTGGTCGGCGTACCTTACCAGACCGCCATCATCGGCGTTGGTATCCTCATGGTCGGCTACGTTGTTTTCGGCGGCATGACCGCCACTACCTGGGTACAGATCATCAAGGCCGGCCTGCTCATGTCAGGCGCTTTCCTGCTCTCCTTCCTGGTCATGATGAAAGCCGGTTTCAATCCGGTCGGTTTCTTCTCCGACATCGTCAACAGCCCTGACGTTCAGGACCACGTTTCCAAGCTTGTTCTCAAAGACGGCGTTACCCTGACCGGTGCCGATGCTGGTCAGCGCTTCCTTGAGCCGGCTCTGTTCATGAAGGCGCCGCTCGACCAGATCTCCCTCGGTATGGCTCTGGTACTCGGTACTGCCGGTATGCCCCACATCCTCATGCGCTTCTTCACCGTACCTACTGCCCAAGCGGCACGTAAGTCGGTTATCATCGCCATGTGGATCATCGGCGGCTTCTACGTCCTCACTACCCTGCTCGGTTTCGGTGCAGCCATCCACGTAACTCCGCAAGGCATCACCCAGGTCGATCCGGGCGGCAACATGGCTACCCTGCTCCTCGCCCAGCAGCTTGGCGCTGATATCGCTCCGGTTGTCGGCGACATCTTCCTCGCCTTCCTCTGCTCCGTTGCCTTTGCAACGATTCTTGCTGTTGTTTCCGGTCTGGTTCTGGCTGCCTCCGCTGCTATTGCCCACGACATCTATGTTAACGTTGTCAAAGATGGCCATGCCGACCAGCACGAGCAGGTCATGGCAGCACGGGTTACCTCACTGGTTGTTGGTGTTGTCGGTATCGTTATCGGTATCGCTGCCGAGAAACAGAACGTTGCCCACCTGGTTGCCCTTGCCTTTGCTGTTGCCTCTTCCGGTAACCTGCCGGTTGTTGTCCTCTCCCTCTTCTGGAAGAAGATGAACACCGCCGGTGTTATCGCCGGTCTGGTAGTCGGTACCATCGCTTCTATCGGCCTGGTTATGGTTTCCCCTAACATGACCTACCCGAAAGTGATTGCTGCCGGTGCCCAGAAGGTGATTACTGCCATGGAAGCAAAGCAGGCAGCTCTCCCTCCAGGTGCAGCTCTTGAGGAGAAGGATGCCAAGGCGCTGACACAGGCTAAAGCCGACTTCGAGAAGAACAAAGATGGCAAGTCCATCATGGGTCTCGACAAGCCGATCCTCAAGCTGAAGAACCCTGGCATCATCTCCATCCCGCTCGGCTTTGCCGCTGCTATTCTGGCTGCTCTGGCCTTCCCGAGCCGCAAGGCTGAAGAGATGTGGGACGAAATCTACGTTCGTCAGAACACCGGTCTCGGCATGGCCAAGGCTATTGACCACTAAATTTCTCCGCGAGAGAATGCAATACAATGAGGGGAGGCTACGCCTCCCCGTTTTTTCCTGATAGCACCTCAACATAAAAAGGCCTGCGAAGATGCTTCGCAGGCCTTTTTATGTTTCATGCATCTGCCTGTAGGCAAAAAATAAAGTAGCCAACTTACACCTAAGCAATTTCTTTAAGTTACAACGCTAAGTTTTTAGAGCTCATCGGATAAAGTTGTGGACTGATGGATCTCATACAGCGATGATTCAAAAAATAAAGTTATATACTGACAATGTTCATCAACTTTCTCAGCGTATATCTATTCAAAACTACTGCACATGAAATATGGAACATGATCACCTTACTTCTGTCAATATCCCCATAATTGCTTTTCTCACCCAAAAATACTCTGGAGCACCAATCCTAGACAAACTAAGTTCGTTCATTAGCATTTCGAGAGTTGGCGCTCCTGAGGCCTCGTCCTTCTCAATAATATTCATACAACGAATAATTATTTCTGTGGGCGGCACAACCTTACCAGTCTCATATTTTGAAACCTCCCCCTGAGATCTCTGTATTGAATTAGCAAAGTCAGACTGATTATAGCCCATAATTCCACGTGCACGACGAATAATTTCGTTTGGCTGATATCTCATCATTAAGCTCACCATTGATTCAAATTAGCTTTACTTTTTCACTTTTCTCGCCCATAATATTCATATTATGAATTTTTGTCAAGGCATGCCATAAAGAACTAAATGAGAGCGAAATGTCGCAAACAGCGCTGGCCATAATCAATGGAACCCTCGAAGAACTTGAACTCCCTTCTCCTGGAACTGAGGTAATACCTAATGTTTTGTGGGGCAAGTTTGATGAACTATTCACGCCTGCATATTGGTTGGTTCAGTCATGGCAGGATAAATCATCAAATAGGTATGCTCATTACAAATTGGGAAACAGCTTGATTGAAGAAGTGGCTGCATGTCTTCTTGGAGGGCATGGAATCCCTTCAGAGGTTGGTGGCGCTGCGTATGATCTTGTTAAAAGTCGGGGCATGCTTACCGGTGCTGCTGTCGGTTATGAGGAACTTGCAAAAACACTACACGAACCTTTGAAAGTGAAGGGGAAAATCATTCATTATCGCTTCTGGAACCAAAAGGCAAAATACCTAAGTAAAGCCATTGAAATCCTATCCACAAAAGCCCCTGAGTTCGAGCATCACAGGGATCTTAGGAACTGGCTATCCGCTAATATACCCGGGATTGGACCAAAAACAGCTTCATGGATTACGAGAAATTGGCTTGAAAGTGACGAAGTAGCGATCATTGATATACATATTAACCGAGCAGGTTTATTGGCAGGTTTTTTTGAAAAAGGACTCTCTGTCGAAAAACACTACTTCCAGATGGAAGATAGGTTCTTGGCTTTCGCCCAGAGCATTGGAGTTAGAGCTTCCATACTAGACAATCTCATCTGGAGGCAAATGAAAGATCTGAACATGTTGGGCATTGCTTCTACGCGACAGACGGAAGTGACCAGACGTAAGTCAACAGCGACTAAACATCCTCATTCAAATCAACCGAATCTCTTTCACTAATTTGCCCCAAGCCTCGAACCCACCAGCATGCCACCTACTCCTACAATTTTCCTGTCGGAATCTAGCATTTTACTAATATAGGGCTCACCAGATATTCCCAGAGTGCAGAAGCTAAGATCAAGGGATTCGGCAACAAGTCCGCAGGTCGCCTGAATGGCCCCCTCATCTCTGTAGATCAATGAAGATGCATGTTTGTATACGGCTGTGACTTTGTTGACTTGGGCAATATTCCAGACAATTGTTGCTGACTCAACTTTAACAATTTCATTCACAGCGGCGACAAACTCACCACATATGCCATCTGTCAATTTCAATCGTGCAAGTGCATGTGCCACGTGATCATATAGCAGCACATCTGCGCGATCGTCCTGAACTCGAAAAATAAGCTGGTCTATTGGATGGCGACCGCCGCCTGACGGCACCGGTTTGTGAAGCCATGTATGGGATTCATCTATTTTATGAGCATGAAATGATTTGAGTGAATACCACAAAAACGAGGACAGATCTTCTATAGGCAATGGGCCGAATTCGCGTCTTGTGACACGTCGCCTAAGTACATCGAATAAATCCACTGGTTGATGAGTAGCTGGATGCGGCAGATACTGTATATCTGTGAC
>VEOV01000213.1 GCA_012026855.1 Geobacter sp. | reverse complement strand
GTATGTGGACCCGGCCGGTTACGCAAAAAAGGACAGTTGATCCGGCCAGAGAGGAGAGGGAGTATGTTCGGCAGGAAAGAACCAGATATGGAAGTGATTATCGGCCCCCAATCCGGGGTCAAGGGTGAGATTACCTCCAAGGGGACGGTGCGCGTTGATGGCCGTTTTGAAGGCAATGTTGCGGCTGAATGTTTCATTATTGGTGAGTCAGGTGCGGTGACAGGCGACATCATTGTCAAATCGTGCATCATCGGCGGCAAACTGATCGGCAATATCCGGGCCAGCGGCTGCGTCGAGATCCGCCACAGCGGCGAGATCTGCGGTGATATCTATGCGACACGCATCTCCATGGCTGAAGGGGCCAAGTTCGATGGCCGTTCCTACATGCAGCGCCCCAGGGAGCTTGAACTCAGGGAAATCGAAGCATAATCATTTCATTTATTCAAGGAGCAGCGGATGGAAATAATTGCAATAGATATCGGTTTCGGCTTTACCAAGGCGACCAACGGCAGCCGTTCGCTGGTCTTCAAGTCGATTCTGGGAGAAGCTACGGAAATCCAGTTCAAGGGTGGGGTGCTTGGTGAAGCTTCTCCCGACGAGAATATCCAGATCGAGCTGGACGGCAACTCCTATTTCGTGGGCGAAATGGCTGAGCGCCAGAGCAACGTCCGCTCCTTTACCCTGGACCAGTCCCAGTTTTTCGGCAGCATCGCCAAGGTGCTTGCCCTGTCAGCTGCGGCACGCATGGCAAGCTCCTACATGCCAATTGGCCTGGTAACCGGTCTGCCCATCGGCTACTACCGTGAATACAAGGATACCCTGGGCAAGCTCCTGCAGGGTGACCACAAGGTTGTCCTGACCAATGTGAACGGCCAGAAGGAAGAGAAGACCATCAAGATCAGCAACGTCAGGGTGATTCCCCAGCCGTTCGGCTCCCTGTTCAACCTGATGCTCAATGACCTGGGTGAACTGGGTGACAAGCGTTACATCAAGGAAAAGACCGGGGTGATCGATATCGGTTTCAAGACGTCGGATTTCACCGTTTCAGACCGGATGCGCTACTCAGAGCGGGGCAGCCGTACCACCGATACCGGCATTGCCAAGGCGTTCGGCGTCATTGCCGGCAAGCTGAGGGAAAAGAGCAATGTCAATATTGAGCTTTACCGCCTTTACGAAGCGGTTGACCAGGGCTTCATCAAGATCAAGGGGAAAGAGTACGACCTGAAGGAGCTTACAGTGCAGGTATTCAGCCAGCTGGCCAAGAGCATTGCCAGCGACGTTGACCGGCTCTGGGCCGATGACTGGGATATCGACTCCATTGTTCTGACCGGCGGTGGTGGAGCTGTGCTGGCCAAGTACCTGCAGCCGCTCATCGAAGGGAAGGTGGTGACAACCGACCCGGCCACCGATGCCAGGTTCTGCAATGTTCAGGGGTACTGGAAGATTGGCAAGCATGTCTGGGAGAGGGGCGTCATCCCCCAACCGGCAGCTGCCCAGCAGGCTCCGGCCAAATAAGGACGATAATCTCCTCACAGAAAACAAAAAAGAGCGGCCAAGCCGCTCTTTTTTGTTTCAATCCCAGTCACCATTTTGCCAGCGCTCTATGGCTGCCGCGGCACGAAAGCCGAGCAGGCCCGGCTCGGCAGCCACGCGCTGCAATACCCTCAGGCTCTTCTCAGGCTCTTCCCTGATGATATAAACCGCCGTCATGGCTGCTACAACCGGTTCGGGATATTCAAGCAGGGTGCTGAACTGTTCTTTGCCAAGCTGGCCTGCTGCCATGATGGCGCTGTAAAGTGCGGCCACCATGCGGGCATGCTGCTCGGCCCGGTTGGCATCCATCGCCTCAAGGGCCTCATGGTGGCTTTTGGCTGCCATGGCAAAGCGGTGCAGCAGTCTGTCCAGCGCCTGGCTGTTCAAAATGATATCCATCCCTCTCAGGGAAGTTCGGTAGTGCCCATCAGATAACGGTCGCACTCCCGTGCGGCACCCCGCCCCTCGTTGAAGGCCCAGACAACCAGGCTCTGGCCGCGACGGCAGTCACCGGCAGCAAAAACACCCTCAATATTGGTGGCATAGCGGCCATAGTCAGCCTTGATGTTGCTGCGCGGGTCACGCTCCAGCCCCAGTGCCGCAGGCAGCGCCTGCTCCGGTCCGAGGAAGCCCATGGCCAGCAGCACCAGGTCGGCCTTTCTTACCTGTTCGGTACCCGGTACCGGGGTGGGGATGAACTGACCCTTGTCATTCTTCTCCCAGACTACCTCGACCGTGTGCACTGCGGTAACATTGCCGCTGGCGTCACCTTCGAACTTTGTCGCCGTGGTGAGGAACACCCGTGGATCGGCGCCAAATGTTGCGGCGGCCTCTTCCTGACCGTAATCGGTCTTGTGGGTCTTCGGCCACTCCGGCCAGGGGTTGTCTGCAGCCCGGGTGTCCGGCGATCTGGGCATGATCTCCAGCTGTACTACTGATTTGCAGCCATGGCGTAGGGAGGTGCCGACACAGTCGGTACCGGTATCACCGCCACCAATGATAACGACATGCTTGTCTTTAGCCGAGATCTTGGCAGCCTTCTTGTTGAGAATGGCCTTGGTATTGGCAGTAAGAAAATCCATGGCAAAGTGAATCCCCTTGAGCGAACGCCCTTCTATGGGGAGATCGCGGGGGAGGGTGGCACCGGTTGCCAGAATGACGGCATCGAACTCGCTTCTCAGTTTTTCTACCGGATAGTCGGCACTGCCGATTTCGGTATTACAGACAAAGGAGACTTTCTCCTCCTCCATCAACTTGATCCGCCGGAGCACCACCTCACGCTTGGCCAGCTTCATGTTCGGAATGCCGTACATCAGGAGGCCGCCCGGGAGATCGGCCCGTTCGAATACCGTGACGCGGTGGCCGGCCTTGGCCAGCTGGGCGGCGGCGGAGAGACCGGCAGGACCGGAACCGACTACCGCCACGCTTTTGCCGGTACGATGCCTTGGGGTCGCCGGGGTGATCCACCCCTCTTGCCAGCCTTTCTCGACAATGCTGACCTCGATGTTCTTGATGGTTACCGGAGGATCATTGATCCCCAGGGTGCAGGACCCTTCGCACGGGGCCGGACAGACCCTGCCGGTGAACTCTGGAAAGTTGTTGGTACGGTGCAGCCGTTCCAAGGCCTGCTGCCAAAGACCGCGGTAAATCAGGTCGTTCCACTCAGGGATCAGGTTGTTGATGGGGCAGCCGCAAGCCATGCCGCTGACCAGTGCACCGGTATGGCAAAAAGGGATGCCGCAATCCATGCAGCGTGCTCCCTGGGTGCGGAGCTTGTCTTCAGGCATATGCAGATGGAACTCATTCCAGTCCTTGACCCGCTCAAGCGGCTCGCGGTCGGCCGGCAGTTCGCGGTTATATTCCATAAATCCGGTTGGTTTTCCCATTGTCGTTTTCCTGTTAGGTTTTTTCTTCCCCGCCCGTTACCGGGAGGGGGCTGGATCAATGATCGCTGGCGTGGGAGTTTTCATCAAAAGCTGCCGCCATGGCTTCATCACCGCTGAGGCCTGCTGCCTTGGCACGCTCCAGTGCCTGCAGCACCCGCTTGTAGTCTATCGGCATCACCTTGACGAACTTGTGGGAGTAGGTGCGCCAGTTGAGCAGGATAATGGTCGCCTTGGCGCTGCCGGTCAGTTCGGCATGCTGCTCGATCATCCCCTTGAGAGTTGCCAGGTCCTGGTCGTCCAGTTGCTCCAGGGCGGCGATTTCAGTGTTGCAGCGCTCTTTGAACTCTTCCAGTTCGTCCAGCACATAGGCAACGCCGCCGCTCATGCCGGCTGCAAAGTTACGGCCGGTCTCGCCAAGGACAACTACGGTGCCGCCGGTCATATACTCGCAGCCATGGTCGCCGACACCCTCTACCACGGCATTGACCCCGGAGTTGCGCACGCAGAAGCGTTCCCCGGCAATGCCACGAATGAAGGCGCTGCCGCTGGTGGCACCGTAAAGGGCCACGTTGCCGGCAATGATGTTTTCCTCGGCCCTGAATTTCGATGCAGCATGGGGATAGACGATAATTGTTCCGCCGGAGAGGCCTTTGCCAAGGTAGTCATTGGCATCGCCCACCAGCTCCATGGTCATCCCCTTGGGAATGAATGCGCCGAAACTTTGACCGGCAGAGCCGTTGAAGCGCAGTTTTACGGTATTGTCC
>VEOV01000370.1 GCA_012026855.1 Geobacter sp. | reverse complement strand
TTTCTGTCAGCGCCGGCAGCCAGGGCCTCACCGACCTCGGCCAGCGTCTCGGTCTCAATCTCGATCTTCAGGGTATGGGGGATGTAGCTCCTGACCCTGCTGATGGCTGTTGCTATGCCACCGGCTGCGGCAATGTGGTTCTCCTTGATAAGCACGCCATCATAAAGGCCGGTTCTGTGGTTGATCCCACCGCCTGCCCGTACGGCGTACTTCTCAAGTACCCGCAACCCGGGCGTGGTCTTGCGGGTGTCGACAATTCTCGCCCTGGTACCCTCAACCGCCGTGACGAATTTCGCCGTCAGCGTGGCAACACCGGACATCCGCTGCAGCAGATTCAGCGCCACCCGCTCTCCCTGCAGCAGCAGCGCAGCATCTCCTGAAAACCGGGCGATGATCGCTCCGGCAGAGACCCTGTCGCCATCCTTGCAGCACGGGTTGAAAACAGCAGTGCTGTCAACGGCCGCAAATACCTGACGCACCACATCAAGGCCGCAGACAACCATCTCCTCCTTTGCCTTGAGAAAACCGTCAATGGGTCTTGACCCGAGCTGAAGCGCCTGAGTCGTAATATCTCCGGTGTGAATATCTTCGGCAAGCGCCGCTGCTATTATCCTGTCAATCTGCTGTTTCAAAGGGGTTCTCCGGATATTTTCAGAATTTTATAACACAGCTTTTGGAGTGCCGCAATCGCTAACCGAACCGTATTAAAATATGGGAATTAAGATTGACGATAGTTTTCCTGGTGTGTATATTAGCACGTCCATTTCTACGCACTATCCCAACATTCAGGAGTTCCACATGAGATTTTCCCGTATTGCTCTGCTTGTGTTCCTTGCGGCGCTGCTGCCTGTGCTCTCATTTGCGAAGGAAACGAAGGATATCCCCTTCAATTTCAAAAATGCCGAGCCCGTTATCTTCAGCCATGATTTTCACCTTGAGAAGTACAAAAATAACTGCCGGATTTGTCACAACGCCATTTTCAATCTCCGCCAGAAGAAGAGATTCACCATGGCGGAAATGGAAGCAACCAAGTCCTGCGGGGCCTGCCATAGCGGGATAAAAGCATTCAGCGTCAAGGACGAGAAGTACTGCACCAAATGTCATAAGGGGAAACCGAGAACCGTAACCTTCAAAGTCAAGGGTGCCAGCGAGGTTGCCTTCAGTCACGATGCCCATGTCGGCAAAGCCGGTCTCTCCTGCAAAAGCTGCCATAACGGCAAGGTAATTACTGGCAAGGAAAAAGGCGTCACCATGGCGCAAATGGAAAAAGGGAAGACCTGCGGTGCCTGCCATAACGACAAGAAAGCCTTCACCGTTGCCGGCAACTGCGGCAACTGCCACAAAGGGATGAAAACACGGGAAATCACCTTTAAATCCAAGGGTGTCACCGATGCCGTGTTCAGCCACCAGGTACACATCGGCATGTTCAAGTGCCCTGACTGCCACACCAAGGTATTCCCATACAAAGCCGGCGCCACCAAGGCAACCATGGCAACCATGGAAGCCGGCAAGTCCTGCGGCACCTGTCATAACGGCAAGGACGCTTTCACTGTAAAGGGAGAGTGCGACAAGTGTCACAATGGCTACCAGCCTGCCAGCATCGTTTTCAAGACAGACGCCGGTGAGGCCACCTTCAGCCACGATTTCCATCTTGGCATGTACAAATGCGCCGATTGCCACACCAAGATATTCCCGTTCAAAGCCGGCGCACTCAAGGCCAAGATGAGTGACATGGACCGGGACGGCAAGTCCTGCGGAGCCTGCCACAACGGCAAGGACGCCTTCAAATCAGAAGAGTGCACCAAGTGCCATAAAATGTAAGCAGGTTTGCTCGTCAGCAACTAAAAAGGGCGTCCCAAATCGGGACGCCCTTTTTCATTTTATCACCATGCACTGCCGGTTGCTGCTGCCGGTTGCATCGCCCTGTCAAGCAGGAGCAAGCGGGCGTTATCCAAAGCCCACTACTGGGGCAACATGCTTCAAACCAGCAGCAACCTATATCTTCTCCAGCACCACGGTTTCCAGTCGCTCCTGAAATTCATCGAAATTGATTCCCAGAAAAAAGGCACCATCTGCGTGCTTTGTTGACCTGACAACCTTGCCCCTGGCATGGATTATTTCGTCCCCCAGGCTGATATCCATCTCCATGGCAGCACCTTCAGGGATATCCTGAAATGATTCTATCCCCAGGCCGGTAGCACTGATGTTGATTGTCCGCCCCATGGAAACCGGAGACTTCTGTTCACCATTCTCCTTTTCTACAAAGGAGATAAAGGAAAGCTTTTCTATGCGGGGTGCGCTACGTGTCTGTGAGTACATTTGTGCTCCTTTCTTGCAGTAATCAGTTGATAGAACAGGGCAGCAGAAGAAAAAGAATCAGAAATTATCTGTTTGTGCACCGTATTGCCTGCATAGACTAGCAGATGTCTGCCGGCCAGTTCACTATTTTTTTCAGAAACGGAGCTTATTGCGATCGTAGCTGTGGGAGGTTTCCCGTGCCTTCATCTCCCGGGCAAAGTCGTGAAACAGGTTCCAATAGGTTTCGTCCAGGGTCAGGTTGGCCCAGAAATCCCTGCTTTCAGAGCATTTAACCGTGTAATAGCCAAACATGTAATGTGCCAGCTCGGGCCGGATGAGGCCGGAATTGACCTGCAGTGCAACCTCTTCCAGCAGCCCGATAAAGTCCCTCTTATCCTGGGCATTAATCTCGGCCAGGCGCGGGTCGTTGGCAAACATAAGGGCGCAGATCTCCTTGAAAACCTGGTTCTCCTTCAGCCGGCGGCGCAGCATGGTGAAATGTTCCACCCTTTTCTGGGCCCCCTGGCGACGGTATTCCAGCAGACCGTTGGCAAAGGCGAAAATGGTCACCAGCCCGCCGACAATGATGGAAAAATCCTTTAAGGCAGTTATGTTCATACGCTCTCCCCGAAACAGGCTTCAGCATAATAATACCGGCTAATTCCGGTGCGACAACTCAATTTTGCAATCATCCCGAGACTGGGCAATAAGAAAAGGCGACCCCGAAAGGCCGCCCTTGTAATGCACTCTTCTCTACCAGCCTACTCGATACACCTGGTCATTTTGCGGAACTTCTGATAACGCAGCTCAACTAGATTATCCGCCGGCAAGGCCTGCAGTTCGGCAAGGTTGCGCTTGAGCGCCTCTTTCAAGGTTGCTGCCATGGTTTCATGATCCCGGTGGGCTCCGCCAACCGGCTCCTTGACGATCTCGTCGATGACATCAAGCTCCTTGATATCAGTGGCCGTCAGTTTGAGTGCTTCAGCTGCCTGCGCCCCCTTGGTGCCGTCAGACCAGAGAATGGCGGCACACCCCTCGGGAGAAATGACCGCATAAACAGAATACTCCAGCATCAGCACCCGATCCCCCACGGCAATGGCCAGAGCCCCGCCGGAGCCACCTTCGCCGGTAATGACGACGATAATCGGCACGGTCAAAGCGGCCATCTCCCGCAGGTTTTTGGCAATCGCCTCTGCCTGGCCCCGCTCTTCTGCACCAATACCGGGGTATGCGCCCGGAGTATCAACAAAAGTGATGATCGGCATCTTGAAACGCTCTGCCATCTCCATCAGGCGCAGCGCCTTGCGGTAGCCTTCCGGGTTGGGCATACCGAAGTTGCGGTAAACCTTCTCCTTGGTGTCGCGCCCCTTCTGATGGCCGATGACCATGACCGGTGTGCCGTCAAGCCGCGCCGGACCGCCGACAATGGCATGATCATCACCGAACAGCCGGTCGCCGTGCAGTTCGGTAAAATCGCTGAAGATCAGATTGAGATAATCCATGGTAAACGGACGGTTGATATGACGGGCAATCTGGGCGGTCTGCCAGCGAGACAGCTTGCTGAAGATTTCATCGCGCATCTGCTCGGCCTTTTTCTCCAGCTTGGCAATCTCCTTGGAGAGGTCCATGCTCTCGGAAAGCACCCCCAGCTCCTCAATCTTCTTTTCCAGCTCCATCAGCGGCTTTTCAAATTCCATGTAAACCTGAGCCATTTATCTATCTCCTGATATTTAGTTTGATCATCTTCTGCTATAAAAAATTTCGCCGGATGGCCCTGACACCAGCCATCGCTACTCGAAAGAAACGGCATTGTAACCTAACAGCCCCTCTACTTCCAGCGATAATCCTTCTGTCGGGGTAACGCTGTACTCTTCCGGAAGCCGGACCACCGCCGTGCAGAGGTCTGGCAGCACAATGTGCAGCCTTGTCCGGCACCCCCCCTTATAGCGCAGCATCAGCGTTTTCAGCGATTCCATGCGAAGGTCGTCCCACTCCTCCCCCCTGATGGTCACATTGACGGCGGTTGTCCCCTTCTCGGTCACATCCCTGAGCAGCTGCACCGATGAGGCTGCTATCTTGTTGGACTTTTCGCCTTTTTCAAATGCTCCGGAAACCAGCAGCGGCTCGTCGCTCTTGAGCAGCTCGGCAACGGTTGCAAAAATCCTGGACAGGACGATCACTTCCACAGAACCGACCAAGTCCTCAATGGTGACAAACGCCATCCGGTCACCACGCTTGGTAATATGCTCCTTGTAGGCGGAAACAACACCGCAGAGCCTGACCTCTGTCTTATCGGTCAACTCGGAAATCGTTGCCGTATCATGGGAGGAGAAGCGCTTCATGTCAGCCTGGTAGCGCCCCAGAGGATGACCGGTAATGTAGAAGCCAAGGGACTCTTTCTCGAAGTTGAGCCGGGTTTTGTCATCCCACTCCCTGATGTCCGGCAACCGGCCGCCGCCATTGCCATTGCCGTTGGCCAGCTCGGCTGTGCCGAACAGGGAGACCTGGGCACTGCCACGCTCATCCTGAATCCGCTGGCCATAAGCAGCAGCATCCTCCAGCACTGCAAAGAGGACTGAACGCTTCTCACCGGTGGAGTCGAACGCGCCGCTCTTGACCAGCGCCTCCATGACCCGCTTGTTCACCTTGCGCAGATCGACCCGCTCGCAGAAGTTGAAAATATCGGTAAAGCGCCCCTCCTGGCGGGCCTCGATAATGGAGAGAATGGCCGATTCACCCACATTCTTGATCGCCCCGAGGCCGAAGCGGATCGATTTGCCGGTAACCCGGAAAGAGAGGTCTGACTCGTTGATATCCGGCGGCAGCAGGTCAATGCCCATCTCGCGGCAGTCATAGATATTCTTGACCACCTTGTCGGTGTTCCCCATGTCCTCGGTAAGCAGGGCCGCCATGAACTCTACCGGGTAGTGGGTCTTCAGGTAGGCCGTCTGGTAGGCGATCAGCGCATAGGCGGCAGAGTGGGACATGTTGAAACCGTACTCGGCAAACATGGCCATCAGGTCAAATATGGCCTCGGCCTTTTTCAGGTCGATCCCCTGCTGCTTTGCCCCCTCAAGGAACGGAATCTTCTCCTTGGCCATGACCGAGGCGTCCTTCTTCCCCATGGCGCGGCGTAGCAGGTCAGCCTGGCCCAGGGAGTACCCGGCCAGGGTGCGTGATATCTGCATGACCTGCTCCTGGTAGACAATGACCCCATAGGTGTCCTTCAGGATTGGCTCCAGCTCGGGCAGATCGAAGACAACCTTTTTGCGGCCATGCTTCCGCTCGATGAAATCCTTCACCATGCCGGAGTTGAGCGGGCCCGGCCGATAGAGAGCGCAGGCGGCAATGACATCCTCGAAGCAGGAGGGCTGCAGGTCGCGCAGCATCTCCCGGATGCCGCTGGACTCCAGCTGGAAAACCCCGGTGGTATTCCCTTCGGAGATCAGCTTGTAGCTGTCGGCATCGTCATCATCCAGCATGGCAATATCGAACTCCGGGTCCTTGCCGGCGCGGATCAGTTTGACCGCGTTATCGATGACCGTCAGGTTCTTGAGGCCGAGGAAGTCGAACTTCACCAGGCCGATCTTCTCCACATATTTCATGGAGTACTGGGTGTTGATCACCCCGGTCTTCTGGTCCTTGTAGACCGGGCAGAACTCCTCCATGGTCTCCGGAGCCACCACCACACCGGCGGCGTGGGTCGAGGCGTGCCGGGCAAGTCCTTCAAGACGGAGGGCAATTTCCAGCAGCTCACTCACCTTCGGATCGGCCGCCGCCATCTCCCCCAGCTTCGGCTCCTGCTCCAGCGCCTTTTTCAGGGTGATGCCAAGCACCTCGGGCACCAGTTTGGCGATCTTGTCCACATCACCGTAGCTCATGTCCAGCGCCCGGCCGACGTCCCGCAGAACGCCACGGGCCGCCATGGTACCGAAGGTGATGATCTGGCAGACCTTGTCCCGGCCGTACTTCTCGTTGACGTACTGAATGACCTCGTCGCGCCGGTCGGTACAGAAGTCGACGTCAATATCGGGCATGGAGATCCGTTCCGGGTTGAGGAACCGCTCAAAGAGCAGGTTGTACGGCAACGGGTCGATATCGGTAATGCGGATGGCATAGGCGACCAGCGAACCGGCAGCCGAGCCCCGCCCCGGACCGACCGGAATCCCCTGGTCCTTGGCCCAGTTGATGAAGTCGGCCACGATGAGGAAGTAGCCGGGAAAGCCCATCTGCTTGATGCAATCCAGCTCTATGCGCAGCCGCTTGCGATAAGCCTCTTCATCCGCCGCGCCAAATGTCGGCTTCTTCTTGCGAATGGCGGCAAAGCGTGATTCGAGCCCCTTGAGCGCCTCATCCTCCAGGAGTTCATCCAGGGAGCGGCCGTCAATCTGGTCTATTTTCGGAAAGTGGTAGGTGTCAAAGGCAAACTTGACATCGCAGCGGTCGGCAATGGCCAGGGTATTGGCCACCGCCTGGGGGGCGTAGTGAAACGCCGCCTGCATCTCCTCAGGAGACTTGACATAGAACTCGTTGGCCGAGAACTGCATCCGGTTGGGATCGTTCATCGTCTTGCCGGTCTGGATGCAGAGCAGCACCTCGTGGGCCTTGGCGTCATCCTGGTTCAGGTAGTGGCAGTCATTGGTGGCCACCAGCGGCAGATTCAGCTCACTGGCCAACTGGAGCAGCTTCTGGTTGACCAGGTCCTGCTCCGGCAGGGTATTCTCCTGCAGCTCCAGGTAGTAGCGGTCAGGGAAGATATCGGCGTACCATTTGGCAGCAGCAGCAGCCTCTTCCATCCGGCCCCGGCCGCAAAGCCACGCCACCTCTCCTTTCAGGCAGGCGGACATGGCGATCAGCCCTTCCGAATGCTGCGCCAGCAGATCCTTGTCAATTCTCGGTTTGTAGTAGAACCCCTCCTTGAAACCGGCAGAGGTGAGGTAAGAAAGGTTTTTATACCCCTGGAGATTCATGCAGAGTAAAACGATATGAAAATTGGATACCCCGTCAGCACCGCCGCCATCCTTCTGGCTGCGTGAGCCGGGGGCAATGTAGAGCTCGGCGCCGATGATCGGCTTGACCCCCTCGGCCTTGCACTTTGTATAGAACTCGATCGCCCCGAACATGCAGCCATGATCGGTCACGGCGACAGCCGGCATCCCCTGATCCTTGACCTTTTTCACAAGGTCGTCAAGCCTGATGGCACCATCTAGCAGGGAATACTGGGAGTGTAAGTGCAGATGAACAAATGACATAAAGTGAAGCGGCTCCTGCTGAAATTCCAAGGGGTCGAAAGTGAGGACGTTTTTACTGTAGCTAAAAAAATCCGTCTGATTATGCCTTGAATCAGAGCCGATGTCAACGTTATGCCCGCTCAGACAGAAGACATAACTTTCCATCAGGTTCGCCCATTTTAATTGCTGGCCTCAAAAGCTAAGTGCTATAGTGCCCCAGTTACAATCCTCATGATTCAGGCATTGCAAATACTGCTGCAATGCTGACTTCTGGCGGAATTACCCACATTATGCACAAACACAAACTCCGTTTATTCGTAGCCGGCATCATCCTGATCACTATAGCCGTAACCGTTTATGTCACTCTCCTTTACCGGCAAGGGGCTGAAAGCAATTATACCCCGCCGCCACAGCCTGCCGTCTCTCCAAGGGAAAAGGCAGGCTCAGATCTGCAGAATCTTGCCCGGGCAGTTGAGGCCTATTTCATCAAGAACATGGCATACCCCCAGCATCTGGAACTGCTCATACCCGAGTTTATCGAGCGTGTCGACTCCGATCCCTTAAGCGGCAAACCGTATCTGTACAACCTGGACACCACTAAAGGGACGGGTCGCTACCGCATCAGCGTGCCGGATGCCAAACTCTACAATGCGAAGGAATTCTACCTTGAGGATGGCAACCTTGTTCAGAACCAGCTTTAGCAGACACCGCCTCCCGGCGCTCCCGGTGCTTGTCCTGACGGCCTTGCTCTGTCTTTGTTTGGACGCAGCAATGGCATATCCCCAGGATTCGCTGGATGGCGACATTGCGAAGGCCTTGAGAAAGGTTGTGCGCTGTGAAAAAATCGAGGTCAAATCAAAAAAGGAAGAGAATAATCGCGGGAAACTGCAGTCGTTGTTAATCAGGTTCGTAGCCATGTCAAAGCCGGCTATCCCGGCCGACTTCGTAACCGTGCAGTACACCAGTCCTGACATCAATCTGACTGCCCTTAAAAAATCAAACAGCTTTAAAGTCAACTCCAGCACCAACTTCAAAATCGGCATGCTGGTTTCCGAGCAGTCCGTCAGAAATGAAGTTGTCAAAAGTGCCAGGAGATTGAATCTCCGTTTTGACAAACTCCTGATTAAATTCACCCCACCTTACATCGAAGTGGAGTTTGATCTTCCGGTGAGTTCGATTCCTCTCAAGGACAGGAAACTGGTGGAAAAGTTCATCAGGAACAACCGGCTGGCAGGCTATGCAGCACTACGCCTTGAGGTGCGTGACAACAAGGTAATTGCCTCGCCGGTCAAGGTAATCATGAATCATTTTCTCCTGCCAATGCCACTGGTGGCAGAACTGAAAAAAAGGCTCAACCCGGTCTACCGCGTACCAACCATCCGTCCCTTTGATTATAACCTTGTCAAGGTTGACATCATGAAACAGCATATTTTCCTGAGCAATTAATCCCGGCTGATACACTCAATACAGCCCGTGCAGCGCCCCTCCCGATGCCGCCAGCGCTTCCACTCTCCTGACGACAGCTGGGTCCTCTTCCAAAAGTGGTGCATGATGGGGCTTGCGACGGGCATCGATGACCAGTGCCCCGCGGCACCCCCACTGCTTGCATTCCATGAATGAGTCTATGCCGTAGATATCCGACGCCGGATTGGAGCGGGTGAACACCGTCCAGAGAAAGTTATTGAGGCTGCGGGCCACAAACAGACTGTCGTCCACCAGCACCACTATTCTCACCCCGTCTGCCAGACCCCCATTTTCCTGCATCTCCCGGCAGAACCGCTCCAAAAGCGGATCAGCGGCACCCCTTGCCACACTACACTCCGGCGCAGTTATGGCCATGACTCCGGGGAGGCAGATGCACGGCGCAGTGTAACCCTGGGGCAGTCTGAGCCCGGCCGGCAGCTCGGTGGCCAGCTTGTGCCTGGCCGCGCCGGCAGCAGCGATGACCACCTTGGAGCCGCGATTCAGGCTGTTGCCGGAGTAGTCCAGGGTATCGATAGTCGTGTTTGACTGGAAGTGAAGGTCGCGCCGCCAGTCGGCCCGTTCCAGCATGAACTGCAAAAAGGCATCAATGTGGTGGATATCAGGTGGGGAATCCTGCTCAGCGGCGATGAACAGGTATTTTGCCAGTGAAAGCTGTCCCTGCCCGAGGATGGCATTGGCCTGGGTAAGGAGCTCCAGCGGCTCCCGCTCGGCAGCATAGGGGAGATAACGTTCGCTGCCGATGGCCAGCAGGAGTGGATGCACGCCGGCAGCATCCACGGCATGCACCCCCTTGATTCCAGGCAGCACCGAGGGGATCAGCGTGCCGGTCAGTTCGTGGATAAAAGCGCCGAACGAAGTGTCCTCCTGTGGTGGACGACCGACCGTGGTAAATGGCCAGATGGCGTCCGGGCGGTGAAAGACCGCTTCGACCCGCATGACCGGAAAGTCGTGGGCAAGGCTGTAGTAGCCGAGATGATCGCCAAACGGCCCTTCCGGCAGCAGCCGATCGGGATCAATGGTGCCGGTAATGCAGAAATCAGCCTCTGCCGGCATCGGCAGAGCACCCGGGCGGCAGACCATCCTGATGCGATGGCCACCGAGGAGTCCGGCAAAGGAGAGCTCCGGCAGCCCTTCCGGCAGGGGCATCACCGCAGCCACTGTCATGGCCGGCGCTCCACCGATAAAGACATTCACCTTGAGCGGCTCACCCCGCCTGATCGCCTCGGCATGATGCACCCCGACGCCGCGGTGGATCTGGTAATGAATGCCCGCTTCCTGGTCAGGGCGGTAACTGTTACCGGAGATCTGCACCCGGTACATCCCCAGGTTTGATCCTCTGAAGCCGGGCGCCGCAGGGTTTTCCGAGTAAACCTGCGGCAGGGTGACAAAGGCGCCGCCATCCATTGGCCAGGATTTCAGTTGGGGCAGGGAGGAAAGCGTTGTCCGGTTGGCAAGAATCGGCCCCCCTGAAGTGCCGGCCGGCAGCAGGTTGAGGGCGGCCGGGGCGGCGGCAAGAGTTGCCAGAGGGTTTTTCATGGCCTCGGCAGGATTGATCTTCAGGGCGGCAAAAGTTTCAATGGTTTTGAGCGTATCGCGAAAGATGAAACGGGTTCGTTCCAAGGTACCGAAGAGGTTGCCCAGCATGGGGAAACTGCACCCCTTGACCCTGGTGAAGAGCAGCGCCGGCCCCCCTTTTTCGTAGACCCGGCGCTGGATGCACCCCATCTCCTGATCAGGGTCGATCTCGACATCGAGCCGTTTCAGCTCGCCGCGGCGCTCCAGATCGACCACACACTCCTGCAGATTCCTGTAACCCATTGACTATTCTTCCTTAACACCAGCCATACCGGCCAGATTGGCCGCTGCCTGGGGGTTCCCCTGGGCAGCGGCTTTCTTGTACCAGTCCATGGCGGTAGCGTCACTTTTTTCGCAGCCTCTGCCATTGGCATACATATTACCAAGGTTGTTCTGGGCAGCCGCATTCCCCTGCTCGGCCGCCTTCTGCAGCCAGAGCAGCGCCGCCTTCTCATCCTTGGCCACTCCGATCCCGGCGGCATACATATTGCCGAGATTTGCCTGGGCAATCTGGTTCCCCAGCTCGGCCCCCTTCCGGTATGCGGCAAAAGCCTTGACCGGATCCTTGAGGCCGATATCTTCCTGGTCGTAAAACCAGCCCAGGTTCACCAGGGCAACAACATCACCCTGATCAGCGGCCTTCTGCAGCCACTTGAGGGCATCCAGCGACTTTTTCGGTGTGCCGCGACCATTGGCATACATCATCCCCAGATTCCCCTGGGCAGCGGCGTTCCCCTTCTCCGCCGCCTTCAGATACCAGGAAAATGCCAGCTCATCACTTTTTGCCACCCCCACGCCGTTATCATACATCCAGGCAAGATTGAAAGAGGCGGCGATGTCACCCTTTTCGGCAGCCTTGGTGTACCACTTGAACGCCTCCCCTTGGTTGACTGCTGTGCCGCTGCCGTTGGAGTACATCCAGCCAAGGGTGGACTGGGCAAAAACATTGTCCTGCTCGGCCGCTCGTTTGTACCAGAAGAGGGCGCGGCTCTCGTCCTTCTTCACCCCCCGGCCGGCAGCATACATGGAGGCAAGGTTGCATTGGGCAGCAGCGTTGCCAGCCTCTGCGGCCTGGCGATACCAGTAAACGGCATCGGATTCATTTTTTGCCGTGCCCCGGCCAGCGGCAAACATGTTACCCAGGTTCAGCTGGGCCAGGGTGTACCCCTTTTCGGCGGCCTTCCGGTACCAGACAACGGCCTCTGCCTCATTTCTGATGCCTTCACGGCCGGTATCAAACATCCAGCCGAGATTGTACTGGGAAACGACCTCCCCCTCCTCAGCCCCTTTCCGGTAGGTATAGAGAGTTTCCGCCTCCTCAAAGGTGAGAGTGCAGCCGTTGGCGCGGAGTTTGTCAACAGCTGCCTGTGCCGTCTTGCTGCCGAGAGCGGCTGCCCGGCTGTACCAGTAGAAGGCATTTGCTTCAACCTTGGGGACAGTGCTGCCATTGGCATACTTCCAGGCAAGATTGTTCTGGGCAAGGAGGTTGCCCCGCTCGGCCGACCGGGCGAACCAGACAAGAGCATCTTTGGTGCTTCTGGCAACGCCATCGCCGAACTCGTAGAGCCTGGCAAGATCGTACTCAGCCTGATCATCGCCATACTGCACCTCAAGTTTCAGCTTTTCGAACGCCCTGACATAGAGACTTTTCGCTTCTTCAGGATTCTGCGGCAGGCCACTCCCCGGCTCATACATCGAAGCAAGCCTTCTCAGGGCGCTGCCGTTGCCTCTCCCTGCAGAAAGCTGGACCCACTTGAAGGCCTCCGGAATATTCTTTGGCTGGCCGAAACCGTTATAAAGCATCTCGGCGACCCTGAACTGGGCGTGGTGGTTGCCTGCTTCGGCAAGGGGGAGCAAGAGCCGGAAGGCTGCGGTGTAGTCGGCGCGCCGGTAAGCGGCGAGACCGTCTTCCAGAGCGCCGGCAGAAGCTGACTGCGGAGGCGCCAAGAGGCTGATAACGACAAGCAACAAGAGAGGAATCAGTAAACTGCCCAGTGGTCTAATGTTCATAGGTCCAGACTCCTGAGTGAAGTGGGGCAGATACTAGCATTATTTATAAAAATTGGGAAAAAAGAAGTGGCGACAGGGTAAGAACCCTGCCGCCATGGGGATAACATTTCATCGCATTCCAGATTGCATAACAACTCATTCAAGATTACATAACATCACATTCAAGATCACATGGCATTGCATTCAAAATTTCACATCAATGCATTCAAGATTCAGATTTCATTGCATTGCATTAAGAGCATTGCTCTGTGACTCCTGCTTTTTGGCACGAGCATCGGCCACAGTGTAAATGTATTTCTCCTGGGAGTGGAGCAGCAGCGAACCCGGTCTTGCTTTTCTGACCATGGCAATGGACTCCTCCGGAGTAAAGTCCAGATCAAGCAACAGTCTTGCCGCAGCCAATGAAGCACGTCCGATCCCTTCACGACAGTGAATCAGTATCCTTTGCCCTTCACGCAGCATGTTGCAGAGACAAGGCGCCACCAAGTGCCATTTTTCAATGAATTGATTTTCAGGAAGTCCCAAATTATGCAGTGGCAGATGCAGCCAGATCATGTTGAGGTTGATGACATGTTTGCCAAGATCCCTTACCCCAAGCCGCTGCAGTTCAGCCTCCTCCATCAAGGTTATGACAACCGTCGCCCCCCAACCTTTTATCGCCTGAACATCGTCTACCAGACTCTCACTGTAGAGGTCGAAGACATAATCATCCCGCAAACCTGGACAGGACGAAATGCCGATCATGCCGTTACAACCCGGGATCCTGACATTATCGATCATGATCGGCAGGTTCTTTATCTTGTAAGTAGTCGTGTTGCTCATCACAGTCGCCCTCACCTTTACTGACATGACAAAATCATTAATTACAGCAAACATGCCAACATGTTACAAAAGCACAAACATTCCGTTTTATTGCTGTGATTAAAGCAAGTTACGGCCGCATCACGCGACTGGACAGCTGTCGACATCCGCTTGTGGCAGGGGAAACCAGAGGCGTGCAAACGTAAAGATTATTTACGCCAGCAGAGCGAATCACGTGATTTCAGGGAGTTGCACAAATGTAAATTTTCTTTACAGTTACCGCTAAAGCCTTGCTGCATGGGGTTTGACAACTAAAGTAAAGAAATTTTACACCCTGCAGACGTTGGGGAGGATGCTACTTTATGGTGAGATTTTGCCGCACGATCTGTTCCAGGGTGGCGTCGAAAAACTCGCGGCGACAATCAAGTTCGTTGATTACGCCGTTTCTGAGGAGAGGGTTGAGGCGGCAGCCGCCGAAGCACAAGGGGAGATAGGCACAGGCGAGACACGTGTCGTTCTGCCAGAGGGTGAGATTGTGGGAAACGGAGTAATCTGTCACCCCGTCCTCCAGTGAGCCGACAGCCAGCTCCGGCCACCCCATGAAAGCCGCACATTTGTAGAAAGAGCCATCATAATTGATGACAAGGTCGTGCTCAAACTCCACCATGCAGGCCGCCATGGTCGGCTTCGGGGTCTTGAAGCCTCTGGTAACGATGCCGGCATTGAGAAATGGCGCTGCTTCCCGGAGCCATGGCTCACCGCTGGAGCTGCAGCCGGCACTGATATCAGCGCTTTTACCCGATTTCGGCGTCACTGTGGAGAACTGCACATAGCCAAGATTCTCAGGCTTAAGCCCCTCTGCCAGCAGGTAATCCAGGAGTTCCGGAAACTGCCGGTAGTTTTTGCTGGTATAGTTGCCATTCAGCTCCACCGTGACCAGGTCGTGAACCGCCTTGATATTGGCCACAATAGCGTCGAAACTTCCCTTGCCTGACAGGTAGGGACGCTGCTCGTCATGAATCTCCCGTGGCCCGTCAAGGGTAATAATTGCCTTGGTAAAGTTATAAGGGAGAAGCTGCTCCACAACGGCGCGGGTCAAAAGAGTGCCGTTGGTGGTCATGGTGATGGAAAATTTTCTTTTCTTGGCTATCGCAGCCCGCTGCAGCCGGGTGGCGATCAGATGAATGAGTGGCAGGGAGAGGAGCGGCTCACCGCCGTAGAACTGCAGCTGCAGATCACGCCCCTGTTCCAGATGCTCAGTGTCAATCCAGGCAATCAGACGCTCAGCAGTTTCGGTGCTCATGCTCAGCCGGCCCCTGAAATCCTCCTCGTAGCAGTACGTGCAAGCCAGATTGCATTCCAGGTTGAGGACAATGGTTGCCTTGAAGAGCGTGCTGCGGCTGTTGGCTCTCTTGACAATGGCAGACATCTCCAGCTGCTCGGCCTCATGACTCTCCACCAGCATACCGAGTCGGCCCAGTGTCTGGCGATGGCCGTCTGCAAGGGAACCATCGGCGGCAGCGGCCAGCAGCGCCTCCGACAGCCTGACCACAGAACCCTTCCTGGTTGAATAAAGCAAGTAGCTACCGGGCTTATCGGCTTCAGGGTAAATCTTCAGATATCTTGACAGTGGCATGCTCACTCCGGGCAAAAAAAGGGGGAGCATCGCTCCCCCTTTTCAACTTTCAAGCTACTTTTTGCCACTCACACCAGCACAGCAAGGGGCAACCTCCTCGCTGCTGTCGCACCCTTCAGCCAACACTTCCAACACCTGACTCTCCATCTCCATAAGCCGCCTCCTGAAGTATAAAATCCACCCCCTTGGGGTGGTAAAACCTAACTAGCGGTTGACTAATACATTAAAACGAAATAGATTGTCGTTCATGGAACGGAAAATGCTAGCAATATACCTGCTATATAAACTATCTCCACGGTCTGTGGCAAGGTAAATGCTATGAAATTTTCCCGTTATCTCCTGTTTTCTTACCTGCTAATCCTTCCTCTGTTGACCGGAGCAGCACCTGCCTGGGGCGATGACACCATCGACGATCTGCTCACCCTTGGAACAGCTCCACAGCAGAAGACTGTCTCACCACCACCGGTTGCTGCCCGGCCCGCCTCGCGCATCGCCGAGAATATGACGGTCATCACCAGCAAGCAGATTACGTCCCTCAACGCCCACTCCCTGGCTGATGTCCTGCGGACAGTGCCGGGCATCAATGTTAACAACAATCGTTCTCCAGGCTCCTGGACACAGTTTGATGTGCAGGGAGAAGCAGACACCAACGGCACCATCCTGCTGCTGATCGACGGCATCAGCCAGGGGAACCTGCTCCAGGGGACCAACGACCCCGGGCTGATCCCGGTGCAGCATATCGAGCGGATCGAGATCATCAAGGGATCTGCCTCTGCCGCCTGGGGCGCGGCCCTTGGCGGTGTCATCAATGTGGTCACCAAGAATCCCCTGAAGGGGCAAGCAGCTGGTGGCTCTGTTGCCGCCTCCTATGGCGAGCGCAATACTGCCCATCTTACGGCAGAACTGAGCGGCACCGGCAGCGGCATCGGTTACTACCTTGCCGGGGGCAATCTCCACTCCAGCGGGCTGCTCCCCAACAACGGCACCAACCGCAACAACCTCTACGGCAAGCTGAGCTATGACCTGCCATTGAAGGGCAATCTTACTGTAGGTGGCTCCTACATCGAGGCAAAGCGCGGTTCTCTTGAAATTTTCGACGTCGACGGCCTGTTTATCGAGCATGACAATGGTCGGGATATCCGCCACTACGTCTTCTTCAACTTCACCTACCCCCTGCAACCGGACCTCACCCTGGAGTTGTCCGGACAGAGCGACAGCAACCGGGGTCAGGCGATTTTTGCCGACGATGTATCTATCCTTCCCGGCACCATTACACCCTACGCCCACTATGTCCTCCATGAGCGCAACAATGGCGCCAATGCCAGACTCAACTGGGGTGACAGCCACCGGAATCTCAAGGCAGGCGTCGAGTACCTGCACAGCAACATTACCCAGATCGACCAGCTTAACAACCCATCCCCATACGATGTTGACCGTAGCAGAGACAGCCTGGCTGTCTACGCCAACGGAGCTTATACCATCAACCGCCTGACCCTGCTCCCCGGCATCCGCTACGTACATACCGGTCTGAGTGAAGATGTCACCAACTACACCATGGGGGCTACCTACAAACTCAGCGAAAAAACCCTGCTGCGCACCTATGGTGCCAGAGGTTACGCCCTCCCCACTGCCACCCTGGGCAACACTCCGAAGCGCATCTGGACCACCCAGGCTGGGGTGGAGAGTGAAGAGATCCCCTACCTCTGGCTGAAGGGGACCTATTTTTACAACCATGTCTGGAACGACGTATACACACCGAACAAATATAATCGCCAGGGGTTTGAGGTTGAAGTAAAAACCGTACCGATCTTTCATACCTCACTTAGCGGCGGCTATACCTACACCGATGCCCGCGATGCCGACACCAGAGAGGTTATCAGAGGTGTGCCGCGGCACATCGCCAAAGTGGCGGCGACCTACAACTGCGCCATCAGCGGCACCCAGGCAGTGTTAACAGGGAATTATGCTTTTCTCAACATAGACAAAGGCACCCCCCACTACCCCCATTACAGCCCAATGGTATGGGATCTTTTCCTGACCCAGAAACTGCAGCCCGGCAATGAGCTCTCCCCGGAGCTGTTCTTCTCAGGTCACAATCTTTTTAACGGCGAACAACACTGGGACTACTGGTACCAAAATACCGGTCGCTGGGTTGAGGGCGGAGTGAGGTTCAGATTTTGAGAATCCTGCACCTCGCCATAACCTGCTGCCTTGTCGCACTGACTGCCCTCCCGGCAGCAGCGGCTGATCTGCTCATTGTCCAGAGCCAGCGGCGTGATGTTTACGACCTGGCGGTGCGGCTGGTGCAGAACATCTGCGGCAGCAACAGCGAAACCATGGTCCAGGGAGATTATGCCGAGTTTGATCTTGGCAGGATTGTCCGCGAAGAGCAGCCAAGGATGGTGCTGGCCATCGGCGAACAGGCATTCAAGGAGGCGCGCAAGCTGCACCGCACTCCGGTGGTCTACTCCCATACACTCAATGTCAATGAAGAATCTTTGCCGGATAATGTTGTCGGCGTCAGCATGCATGTCGCCCCGGCAAACTACATGAAACTCTTCAAAAAGTTGCAACTGACCCGCATCGGCGTGGTTTTTGACCCGAAAAACAGCGGTGCCTACCTGCAGCGGGCAAAGGAAGCTGCGACGGCTAGCGGCATCGAACTGGTATCGCTGAAGGTAACCTCCCCACGTGAAGTGCCTGCAGCCCTGTCCAGACTGAAGAGCCATGACATCAAAGGGATCTGGATGATTCCGGATAGCAGTGCCGTTGCCAACGAGAGCCTGGACAGTTATTTCCTCTTTGCCCAACAGCAGAATATTCCGGTAATCAGCTTTGCCAAGGGGTATCTTGCCAAGGGGGCAGTTGCAGTACTTGAAGGGTCGCGGCAGGTAATTACAGCCCAGAGCTGCGCCATTCTCAACAGGTTGCGCAGCGGAGCATCAACCAGCAATCTGGAAAGTGTTGATATCAGGAAAGGTAGTCTGCATATCAACGAATCCATCGCCAAAAAGTTGCAGCTGCAAATTTCAGGACTTGAACGGATGTTTCCTGTAGCAGAGGAGTAGCCTATGAGCTCCTCATGGTGGCCTGACTGGTCAAACTACAGTTTTCGCAAGCAGCTCTTCATCATTCTCACCATCCTGACTGCACTTTTTACCATCATCTTCACCTTTCTCCTCATTTCCTACGAACGCCGTACCCACACTGAAAAGCTGCGCCGGGAAGGTGAAATCCTTGCCTCATTTCTGGCAAAGGAGCTGCAGATACCGGTTTATGCCGGCTTCAACGAAGAAGCGGCCAGGCGCGCGTCAGCCCTGTTCAGATATCCAAGTGTAAAAAACATCAAGGTCATGAACTCCAGAGGAGAGCTGGTAGTTGATGTTTCCGCCAATACCTCCGGCAAAGATAACAAGACCGTCACCGTGTCCAGCGAGATCAGCTCAAGTGACAGCGGCTTTGACCCGGCGGAACTGTTGCTTGGCGAACAGCCAAAGAATGGGAGCCGGACCGGATCGATCCAGCTGCAGCTTAACACTTACTCCCTTACCGCCAGGATGGAGCACTTCATCAAGGTGACCATCTGGTGCGGCCTGCTCTTCTGGCTGCTCATCTCCTCCATCGGCTACCTTATTCTGCAGCAGATGACCGGAACGCTCGGCGTCGTACTCAAGGGGGTCGAAAGCATTGCCGCCGGCAACCTGGAGGACAGGATCGAAGCGGACCAGAGCTCCGACGCCCGGCGGGCAGCGGCTGCCATCAATATCCTGGCTGAAAAACTGATGCAGCGGGAAAAGGAAAACCACCGCCTTCAGCAGGAGAGGGTCAACAGTCTGCGCCTGGAGTTTGATGAAGAGAAGAAACAGTATATGGCGAAGCTGATCCAGACCAACAGGATGACCTCGCTGGGGCTGCTGGTATCCAGTATGGCCCATGAGATCAATAACCCCAATGGCGCCATCAGGCTTTCTGGTGAGTATCTGGAGACTGCCTGGCGGGACATGGAAAAGATGCTGGCCCAGTTGGCAAAGGATGAGGGAGATTTTACCGTTGCCGGCATTCCGTTCAGCAGGGCAAAAGAGGAAATAGCCAGCACCATTGGCAATATTGCCAGAAGCAGCGGCCGGATAGAACGGGTAGTGCAGAATCTGCGCAGCTACAGTCTGGGGAATCGCGGTGAAACAATGCACAACGTCGACATCAATCGGGTGGCCAGTGGCGCGCTGGCCATTGTCCAGGCACACAGCCTCAAGACCGACATCAATATAGTTACCAGGTTTGCCCAGGAAATTCCAAGATTGGCAGGGAACCCATTCCAGCTTGAACAGGTCTTTACCAACCTGCTGATGAACGCCATTCAGGCTCTGCCCCCCAAAGGGACCAGGCGGGTGGAGCTGACCACCGGCTACAGCTCCCATGACGGGGAGATTACCGTCGAAGTGCGGGACGAAGGGCACGGCATAGAGCCGGAGTATATACCCCAACTGTGCGAGCCGTTTTTTTCAACCAGGATTAACCAGGGTGGCAGCGGACTGGGACTTTACATCTCAAACTTCATCATCAGCGAACATGGCGGCAGAATTGAATTTGACTCCAAACCTGGCGCCGGCTGTACGGTCACTGTTTATCTCCCTGCCGAAAAGCAGACAACCCCTCACCATCCGCAAGCTTTTTATTCAGCGTAGGCCTGCTGATGCCAAGCAGCTCGGCAGCCATCACCTTGTTGCCGCTGCTCTGCTTGAGCGCTTCCTGAACCAGCAGCAGCTCAACCTCCTCCATCCGGGGAAAACTGTCAAAAGCAGCCTGGAGCGTAAAGCCGCCTTCATTGGCAATTTTCAGCACCCCTTTGGACTGAACAGCATTTACCTTCAACGTCGGGAAATCAGTCAGGGTCAGCTCGCCGGTGCGATTAAAGGCGACCGCATTCTTGATCAGGTTCTGCAGCTCACGAATATTTCCGGGGAAATCACAACCTAATAGCGCCCCCCGCGCCTCCGGGGAAATAGCGGGCACCGGTTTGCCCATTGATCCGGCGGCTTGCATCACAAAGTGCTGCGTCAGCAGCGGAATATCATCAGCCCGTTCGCGCAACGGTGGAATATGCAGTTCGTGGGTGGCCAGGCGGTGAAAAAGATCGCTGCGGAATGTGCCGGCAGCAATGCCTGTCTTGAAGTCCCTGTTTGAAGCGGCAACTATCCTGGCACTGCTTTTAAAGAGAAGGTCCGAACCAAGGCGGTAGTACTCTTTCTCCTGCAACAGCCTCAGGAGCATCTGCTGCGACTCCTGCCGCAGATCTCCGATTTCGTCGAGGAACAGCGCGCCCCCTTCAGCCTTTTTTATCAACCCTTCACGGGAGTCACTCGCCCCGGTAAACGCCCCCTTTCTGTGACCGAAGAGTGTGTCGGAAAACATCAGGTCATCAAGCCCGGCGACATTAACCGCAACGAACTCACCCTTAAGCCCGCTGGCATCATGCACGGCCCTTGCCATGGACTCCTTGCCTACCCCTGTTTCACCGGTGATCAGCACCGGATTGTCAGTCACGGCAATCGTCTCGACAAATTTGAAGATTGCTTTCATCCGATTGTTGCCGGTCAGAATCGAGGCGAATACTTCAGGTTTGAAAAGCGGCTCCCCCAGGAGAAAGTCCCGGAGCTGCCGGTTCTGGTTTTTCAGCTCTGAAAACTGCAGCGATCTGGTCACGGTGGCATACAAGCGGGGCGCGTCCAGTGGCTTGGTAAGGAAATCTATGGCCCCTTGCTTGATGCAGCTGACAATGGTAGCCGCATCACTGACTGCGGTTATCATGACTACCGGGAGCGCAGGATAGCGTTCCCCCAGAATTGACAGCAGCTCTGTGCCCGAAATCCCCGGCATGACCATATCAAGCAGCACCAGGGCAATGTCACCCTGCTCAATTCTTTGCAAAGCGGCCAGAGCGTTTTCGGCAGTTTCGATTTCGGTCACGCCGTTTGAGACGAGCATCCGGCGGAGCTCTTCCCGGAAATCGGCATCATCATCAACTAGGAGAACTTTACTGTTTGCAGGCATAGCTGTTTCCTGTCACATCCTGGGGAGAAAGATAAAAAGAGACGCCGAAAGCAGCGCCAAAACCCACATACCTGCATTTACCTCACGACCTCTGCCGGTCAGCAGCTTGACCAGTACGTAGGCAATCATGCCGGCAGTCATGCCGACGCCGATATTGTAAGTAAAAATCATCAGGACAATGGTAAGAAATGCCGGCACCAGCTCGGTCATATCATCAAAATCCAGCTGGGCAACCGGGCGTATCAGGGATGACCCGATGACAATCAGGGCAATTCCGTAGGCATGGGCCGGCACAATGGTAAAGAGCGGCGCCAGGAAAAGCGACAGCAGAAAAAGCAGGGCAACCACCAGGGCGGTAAAACCGGTTCGCCCCCCCTCTTCAATCCCGGCTGCAGACTCGATATAGGCTCCGGTTGTGGGTGTCCCCAGCAGCGGGGCAATTACCGTGGCCATAGCATCGGCCATCATCGGCCGCTCGATCTCCGGCAGGTTGCCCTCCTCGTCCAGCAGGTCGGCTCTCATGGAGAGCCCGATCAGGGTGCCGATGGTATCCAGAAAGGCCATGATGAAGACCACCATGACAACAGGGAAAAATTGCAGCGACAAGGCACCGGCCAGGTCGAGCTTGAGCATAATTGGGTCAAGGGGTGGGGGCAGGCTGACTATCTCCCTCGGCATCGGGGTTATGCCGAGCAGCACTGATGCTACTGTTGTCATCAGAATGCCGATCAGCATGGCACCATGCACACGCCTGGCAAGCAGCACCACAACCAGCAGCAGCCCTGCCAGAGCCAGCAGCACTGAAGGACTGCCGATGTTCCCCAGTTTTACCGGGGCACCGGCAACGCCAAGGGCCACGATACCGGTTTCATTCAGGCCGATGAAGGTCAGAAACAGGCCGATGCCGACGGCAAAACTCCCCTTGAGCGACATGGGAATGGATTCTGCCAACCAGCTTCTGATTTTGAACAGTGTCAACAGTGTAAAGAGGCAACCGGCGATAAAGACCGCTGCCAGGGCCGTTTGCCAGCTGTATCCCATCACCTTGACCACCACGAAGGCGATGAAGGCGTTTTCACTCATGTAAGGGGCAATGGCAAAGGGGCGATTTGCCCAGAAAGCCATTATCAGGGTACCGATCACCGCCGCCAGAATGGTCGCGGTAACCTGGGGAGCCCTTGGGATGCCGGCATTTTCCAGGATGGCGGGGTTGACGATGATGATATACGCCATTGTCAGAAATGTTGTGAATCCGGCCAGGGTCTCTTGACGATATGATGTCTTGTACCTGTCAAACTGGAAAAAATCTTTCATGGCAATTACATCCCTTTCACGGCATAAATACCTGGGGCGTTACGCCAGAAACCTTTATAGTCAAGACCGTAGCCGAAAAGGAACCTGTCTTCCGTCCTGATGCCCGTAAAATCAGCCTTGCAGCCGGGAAAGACCTTCCGGTCATGCAGTTTGTCCACAAGCACAGCCGTCAGCACCTCTTCAGCCCCCTCCCTCCTGCAGTAGTCGGCGATTTCCGCCAGGGTTATCCCCTCGTCCAAAATGTCGTCCAGCAGGAGAACCGTTCTGCCGGAGATATTGAGCGGCGGTGTTGCCAGCCAGTTCAACCCGCCGCCACAGACCTCATCGCCGTAGCGGGTCGCATGCAGATAGCCGACCTCAAGGGGGAACACCAGTTTTGTCAGGAGCTGTCCGGCAAAGATCATCCCGCCGTTCATGACGCTGAGAACCAGTGGGCATTTGTCCTTCAGCCGTACGGTAATCTCGGCAGCCATCCAGCTGATAGCTCCGGCCACCTCTTTCTCGTCTGCCAGCACGTCTGCCTCTGCAAGCAGTGCATTTACCTCGTCTACCGTCATGGGAATATTCCTCTGCCTTCGTTAAGTGCCGGCACGCTTCTCAAGTCCGGCGCCGTTACTCTAACAATATTCTTCACTATAATCCAGAATCTCTAATCAGAGCCCACTTAGATTTGAATCAGGTAAACCTGACCTCAAGGAGGGTAATGTCGTCTTCGAGACGAATGGCGTTGGAGTAGTTCAGAAGCGCTTCCTGCAGCTCTGGAAATTCTAGCTGCTCTGCCGGGTAGTTCAGTGAGCTGAGGATATCCGTGAGGCCAGCCACATCGAGGAGTTCACCGGCAGCATTATGGATCTCGGTAGCGCCTTCGGAAAAGAGCAGCAGGCAGTCTCCGGCGGCAAAATCATACTCGCTCTCTTCGTAGTCGGCATTGTTCTCCATCCCGAAAGGCCAGCCGGGCAGCTCCACTGCCTCCGGTTTCCCACCCCCCCTGAACATGAGGAGCGGCGGCCAGGCGGCTGAAGACACCCTGACCTTCCGGGTCCCGGGGTTGATGACGCCGCAGATGGCGGTGGCAAAGGATTCGTCCTTGACGACCTTGCACAGCTCGTTGTTGACAAGCCTGGCAAACTCCCCCGGTTCGGCAAGCATGTGACAGTGACTCTCCCAGAGGGCGCTCAGATGCATGGTATAAAGGGCGGCGGCAACGCCATGGCCCATGACATCTGCCGCCATGAAGCCGTACTCCCCGGATGGAAGCAGCTTTATCGAGTAAAAGTCACCGCCGATTATGTCGTTGGGCAGGTAAAACGTCCTGAATTTGATCCGGTCGTCATCCGGCAGATTGCTTTCCATGGCCAATGCCTGGATTTTCTTGGCCCGGAGCAGGTTACCATAAGTGTCGGAAAGGTCCCTGAAGGTCTCGACGCCGCCAATAACCTCCCCCTCAGTATTATGAAGTGGTGACACCGACGCTGCCATCGGCAGCCGATGTCCCCACTTAGTCATGCCGAACACAATCTGGGACACATTGCTCCCCTTGTCGGTGCGCATGCTGCGGTGCAACGGACAGAACTCCTCACCGCACAGGCGGCGGCCATCCTTGTCGATATGTATAAGGACATTATCCCGGCATCTGCGTCCGACAACTTCACTGGCGGGCCAACCGGTGATCCGCTCGGCCGACTTGCTCCAGTAGATGATCCGGCGGTCGGTATCACAGACATACAAACCATCATTCAAAGAGTCGAGCAGATCGGTCAGCACCAGATTCTCAATCGTTGTCATGCTCCAGCCTCCCGATTATCTCTCCCTTAGACTCGGAATACAGCCAAAGCATAGCACCCCGCTGCCGCTTGTAAAGGAGCCCTTGTATTCTCGCCGTCTCTCCTTTAAATTATCTCCATGAAACTGACTCTGTTCAGAAAATTTCTCCTGGCGCTGCTGCTCATCGCGATTCTGCCCCTTGTTTTTTCATCGGCCACCCTTTTTCTCAATCTGAAAAGCACCAGCAGCCGGCTTGCAGAGCGGATCTCCGAAACCACCGACCGGCAGGCATCGGAAAATCTGGAGAGCCGCGCCAGAGAAATAGCTGATGATATCAGCCTGTTCCTGGAAGACTGCGAAAACGACCTGCAGCTGGTAGCGTCCCTGCCCCACACCCCTGAAATTCTCACTACTTTTTACAACAGCAAGAAAGAGGAGATCTGGCAGCGGAGCGGCACCCAGGCAGAGCCGGTCGACAAACATTTCCGCATACCCAGATATGCCGAACTGGAGATAATTGACGCCACCGGGATGCAGAAACTGGTAATCCGTAACGGCAGGATGCTGCCGGCTGGCGAGCGGGTCAATGTAGCAAACCCGGCAAATACCCGCTTCAAAAACGAAACCTACTTCAGTGAGACGGCAAAACTGAAGCGGGGAGGGGTATACGTCTCACATCTCAAGGGATTCCATGTCGGCAAACAAGATCAGCTCGGCAGCGCCAAGGATTCGGAAAGCGCCTTTGGCGGCAGGGAATACGAAGGGGTTATCCGCTTTGCCACCCCTCTATACCGTGGGAAGGGGGAGTTTACGGGCATTGCGGTTTTATCCCTTGATCATCGCCACCTGATGGAATTCAGTCAGCATGTGCAGCCGGGCAAGGTCGAGAAAACTGTCTTCCCCTCCTACAAGAGTGGCAACTACGCCTTCATCTTTGATGATGAGGGTTGGATCATCACCCATCCCAATTTCTGGGACATCCGCGGAGTTGATGCCGACGGCAGAGAAGTGCCGCCATACACCGAAAAGTCATCCCAGGCCGACATAGACAGCGGCCGGATTCCGTTCAACCTTGACCACGCCGGTTTCATCCACCCCAACTACCCGGTTGCCGCCCTCAGTGTGCGCCATGGCAAGAGCGGTTATGTGGACACTACCAACGTGGGGGGGGCACGCAAGGTCATGGCCTATGCCCCGATCGTCTACAAAAAAGGCGAATATGCCCGGCATGGAATCTTCGGAGGGGTAACCATCGGTTTCCAGACCGACCTGTTTCACGAACCGGCCAGAACAGCGGCAGGCATCATCCATGAGCAGATGCGCAGCCACTTGGCCAAAAGCGGTCTGATCCTGTCACTCACCATGCTGCTGGCACTGTTGGCTGCCTGGTGGATCTCCAGAAGCATCACCCGCCCCCTGGCCCTGCTGACCGAGCAGACCCGCGCCATTGCCGTGGGGAGCGGCAGCAGTCGGGTTGCCATTGACTCAAGGGACGAGATCGGCGAGCTTGCCAGCGACTTCAACCGGATGGCTGAAGAGCTGGAGAGCCGCAACAGCCGCCTGATGGAGACTCTTTCCGCACTGGACCGCTCCAGGGAAGAGGTTACCGGCGAACGCAACTTCATGGAAGGGGTAGTCAACAGTATCTCCAGCGCCATTCTCCCCTTTTCTCCCCAGGGGGTGCTGATCTCGGTCAACACCAACACGGTCAAGATTCTCGGCGACCGAGTTCTGCCCGGGATGCACTACCGCGAGATTTTCAGCGACTGGCCTGACATTGTCGCCCGGATAGAAGAGACTGTTGCCGGCGGAGCCGGATTCGGCCGGAAGCCATTCAGCGCAGGCCAAAAGTACTACGACATCGGCATATTCCCCATTGGCCAGAAGATGGAGCAGGGGATCACCGTCACCATCAGGGACGAAACTGAAAAAGAGCAGATGCGCCAGGAGATGACCCGCATGGACCGGCTGGCCTCGCTGGGACGGCTGTCGGCCGGCATTGCCCACGAAATCAGGAACCCGTTGACCGGCATCACCCTGCTGCTGGACGACCTGCACGACCACCCCTCCTTTGACAGTGAAACCAAAGGGCTGATGAGCCGGGCGCTGGCAGAGATCGAGCGGGTTGAGAAGCTGATCAACTCACTGCTGCATTATGCCGCCCCGCCCGGTTCCGAATTCAGGCTGGCCTCCCTCAATGCCCTGGTCAATGAAACGCTCCTTTTTTTCCGCAAGGTGTGTGAAAAAAACGGCGTCCGACTGGAAAGCACCCTGCAGGAGATGCCGGAGTTCTGCTTCGATCCGGAGAAAATCCGCCAGGTACTGTTGAATCTGCTGCGCAATTCCCTTAATGCCTCGGCTGAAGGAGGCAGCATCACGGTTGCCACCACCGTCACTGCGGAGTCAGCCCTGCTTACCGTCAGCGACAACGGCCAGGGAATAGCTGCTGACGACCTGCCCCTGGTGTTTGAGCCATTCTTTACCGCATCCAGTGGCGGCACCGGGCTTGGGCTCTCCATATCACAACGGATCATCGAAGAACACAACGGCAGGATCGAAGTAACCAGTGAAAAAGGGTGCGGCACAACAATCACCATAACCCTGCCGCTGAAAGAGAGGGTGTAACCGGTAATGGAAAAGATTCTGATCATTGATGACGAAGAGTTTATCCGGGAGAATGTGGACCGCATCCTGCGCGACGCAGGCTATCAGGTAGTTGCTGCGGCTGACAGCAAAAGCGCCCTGGAACTGGCGGCCTCGGAGGAGATTGATCTTGCCCTGCTGGACCTGAATCTCGGCCAGGATAACGGCATCAATGTCCTGAAAAAACTGAAAGAGATTGATCCGGACCTGCTGGTCATCGTGGTGACCGGTTACGGCTCGGTGGAAACAGCGGTGGAGTCCCTCAAACTGGGCGCCTTCCACTACATGAAAAAGCCGTTCAAGGCCGATGCGCTCCGGCTGATAGTCAAGCTGGCCCTGCAGACCAACAGCCTCAAACGGGAGGTTCGGGCGATCCGCAGGGGTGAGCTGCAGTTTATCGAAAAAGTTCCCATGGTCGGCGTCAGCGG
>VEOV01000159.1 GCA_012026855.1 Geobacter sp. | reverse complement strand
TCCTTCGCCAGGTGAACCGGCCGAAGCTGGTAGCCTGCGACACGATGAACTACTGGATCTCGAGCAAGCCGGAGCAATTGAAACGGACCCTGCGGGAAGTGGACCTGTTGACCATCAACGAGGCCGAGATCAGGCAGCTCGCCGGGGAATCCAGCCTCGTGAAAGCTGCCAAGCACGTACAGGCCATGGGCCCCAAGACGATCGTGGTCAAGCAGGGGAGCTACGGAGCGCTCATGTTCAGCGGCCACAGCGTTTTCAGCGCGCCGGCCTTCCCGCTGGAGAACGTGTTCGATCCCACAGGGGCGGGCGATACGTTTGCCGGCGGGTTCATGGGGTACCTGTCGAACACCATGAATTTTTCAGAGCCCAGCATGCGTCAGGCGGTGATCTTCGGCAGCGTCATGGCATCTTTCAATGTGGAAGACTTCAGCCTGGACAGGCTGCGGACCCTGCAGTACAGCGAGATTGAAGCAAGGTACAAGACATTTAAGGCGATGACTCACTTTGAGGCTTTGTAGTGTAATCAGCCGCATGATATGAGCTGCGCACGTAAGGAGCGCTCTCGACATGGTCAAAGCCGGTTGAGAGCGCTTTTTCGCGATAAAATTCAAACTCTTCCGGCGGCAGGTATTCGGCAACCGGGTGATGCTGCCTGCTGGGCGCCAGGTACTGGCCGATACTCAGGTAGCTGCAGCCGGTTTTTCTGATGTCCGCAATGGTTGTCAGCACCTCTTCGCGGGACTCCCCCAGACCAAGCATTATCCCTGATTTAACCGGTATTTCAGGGGCGAGTTCTGCCGCCTGCCTGAGCAGTTCAAGGGATCGCCGGTAATCAGCACCGGCGCGAATGGCGTACAGCCTTGGCACTGTTTCTATATTATGGCCCAGAATATCAGGCCTTGCCTGCAGCACGGTTGCCAGACTGGCGTGGTTTCCCATGAAGTCGGGCACCAGCAGTTCAATCTTCGTTTCGGCTGATACTGCCCGTATGGCAGTGACGGTGCGGGCAAAGTGAGCTGCACCGCCATCAATCAGGTCATCGCGGGTCGGGCTGGTAATGACCACATGGCGCAGTTTCAATCGGCAAACTGCGTCGGCCACCCTTGCCGGTTCCTCCTGGTCCAGGGGGCGTGGAGAGCTTTTCTGGACATTACAGAAACTGCAGGTACGGGTGCAGTCCCTCCCCATGATGAGGAAGGTTGCCTGCTTCTGGCGAAAACATTCGGAAATATTGGGACAGGCCGCTTCCCGGCAGACGGTATTTAATTGCAGTGTCCCCAGGAGTTTGTCCATCTCGGCATGGTCAGCGGGATGTATTTTTTTTTGCAGCCATGCCGGCTTGCGCTTTATCTGCATGAAAAGGGGTACCTTTACCTTGATTTGAGTTGCCATCGGTCAGGACAGGGCAAAAACAACCTATTTCATAAATGTGCTATCGTCAAGTTGGATTTCCAGGCGGCCTTTGCCAGTTTTGCCAGACTTGACTGGAGCGCCTCGTAGGCTATAATTTCAGTTCATCACAGACTTAAGGAGCAATCGTGTCACGTCGCTTGAAGATAATATTAACGGCAGCCGCTTTAATGGTGGCAGGGCTTGTTTTCTCGGCCTTTATTCTCCCGAAAATTGTCCGGAGCCAATTGGTGAAGCAGATATCAGCCGCTACTGACAGAAAATGCTCTGTAGCGGCTGTGGCCATAAATCCGCTCAACTGGAGCGTCAGGGTAGATGGTGTGACCCTTGCCGAGAAGGACGGACAGGCCGCCTTCGTATCGTTCAGCAGCCTCAGGCTGCGTGTCAGCCCATCCTCCATCTGGTATATGGCCCCGGTTGTTGCCGAGTTGAAGGTGACGGCGCCCTATGTCCATGTCAGCCGCTATGCGGCCAACAGTTACAACTTCACTGATATCCTGGAAAAGAACGGCAAGAAAAAGAAGAGCGACAAGCCGGCCAGATTCTCGTTGAACAATATCGTCATCGAGAATGGCAGGATAGAGTTTGACGATGATGCCGTTGCCGTCAAAAAAAGACATACGATTGACAAACTGTCGGTGCAGATCCCGTTTGTCAGCAATATCAATTACTTTGCCGACAGGTATGTCGATCCGCACCTGGCGGCTCTGGTAAATGGTGCCTCGCTGGCCTTTACCGGGAAGGTAAAGCCCTTTGACAAGGGGTTGGAGGCAGCAGTCAACATCAATCTGAAAGATCTGGACATTCCCTATTACGCCGCCTATCTGCCGGCAAAACTGCCAATGAAGATTGCTGCCGGCACCTTGGGGGCCGACCTGAAAATTTCCCACCAGCTGGTGCGCGACGGCAAGTCTGACATAAATATTTCAGGACTGCTGGGTGTTGACCGGCTTGCCATTACGGAAAATTCCGGCCGGCCGGTTTTGGCCGTCGATGCCGTCAAGCTGGATATCAAACAGCTGGCCCTGCTTAACAAGCACTATGAACTGACGCAGATAACGGTTGCCAAACCGTCAGTTACCATAAACCGGAACAGGGAGGGGGTTTTAAACCTGTCGAGGTTAAAGGGGCAGCCCACTGAACCAGAACCAGCTGCCAAAACAGCTGCCGAGGCGCAGCCGGCGCCGGCGGCCGACATTATCATCCATGCCCTGCAGCTTGATGGCGGAACGGTAAAATTCAGCGACGAGGTGCCCCAAGGTGGCTATGGTACTGAATTACACCATATCAACCTGTCCCTTGATAATTTTGCCACCAGAGGTGAGGCGCCGGCAGCATACAAAATGTCACTGCAGAAGGACAAGCGGGAGAAGGCCGCTGCAAGCGGTTCTCTGGCCATGGAACCACTTGCGGTGGCTGCCAGGATCTCTGTGAGCGACATTGCTCTGGAAGCTGTTTGGCCCTATCTGGCGGATGTTATTGTAGAACCGGTTCGCGGGCGCTGTTCCTTCGACAGTAATCTTTCCTTCAGTCGCGACAAGGGGCTGCAGCTGGCAAATGCCTCTCTCCGCCTGCAGGATGTTGCCGTGCCCTTTGGCAAGAGTGATGGTGCCAAGTTGCCGCTGCTTGTGGCCGAGGGGGGCGCTCTTGATCTTAAAGAAAAGAATCTCACCATTGCCAGGGTCAGGCTTGCCGGTGGCAGGGTTGATCTCTCCAGGGATGGCAACGGAAAGCTGTCTCATACCCTGTTGCTGAAAAGCAGGCCCCAGCCCGGCGTGAAGACTGATGGGGCGGCAGTGGCAGGGAAGCCGTTCAAGTGGAAAATCGGCACCGCCTCGATTAACGCTTTGAAATTCGGTTTCAGTGATGCCATGAAGGAAGACGCCCCCAAATTTGAAATCTACGATATCAATGCCTCAGCCTCGTCCCTGACCGGGCCGCAACTTTCGGAGATGCCGGTCTCACTGGCCGCATCCTATGCCAAGGGTACCCTGGCGGTGTCAGGCAGGGTTAGCCCCTCGCCCCTGCGGTTCCGGGGTGATGTTGCTGTCAATAGCCTGCCAATAGCTGCCGTTGATTCCTATCTTCCGGATAGTGTCAACCTGTCCATTGTCGACGGCAGGGTTGATGGCAAAATGGCTCTGGATATCACCAGTAAGGACGGCAAGACCTCCGGCAGCTTCAGC
>VEOV01000198.1 GCA_012026855.1 Geobacter sp. | reverse complement strand
TCCCAGCACGGAGGCGCAGATCAGGATCTTATCCAGCGAGCCGGCAATATAGCCCGCAAGACCTCTGCGGTACCTTACATTATCGACACCGGGTAGCTTTCCAACTGCCTGGGCAGCGGCAACGACCCTGTCTGCAGTCACTGACAGCATGCAGATATGATCGGTCGGACACTCCCGTTTCATGCAGGGAGCACAGGGTACCGGTTCCCTGACAACAACCGCCCTGTTTGACAGCGGAAATGTCGTGGTATGGTCCGTAGATCCGAAGATTGCCACCAGCGGCACGCCAAAAGCTGCTGCCAGATGCATCGGTCCGGAATCATTCGTTATCAGCAGATTACAGCGCTTCAACAGTGCCATCAGCTCCCGCACAGAAGTCTTGCCTGCCAGATTCAGGCAGTTACCTGACAGGTCCTGTTCAATATCGTCTGCAATGGCAGTCTCGCCTGGTCCGCCGGTTATGACGACCTTGGCTCCCAGCTCCAGGGCAAGTCTGCGGGCAACTGCCGCAAAGCGATCAGGATACCAGCGCTTGGCAGCACCGTATGTCGCGCCGGGATTTATCCCAAGGACAATGTCACTGTCGCCTATGCCGGCTTCAGCCAGCCTGGAGGAGATGGCACGGTCTTCGTCTCCGGTTGTGGTGAGCTGCTGCTCTTTTGCCGCTCCGGTTATACCGAAATAGCTGAGAATTGCCAGATAATTCAGGGACTGGTGCACGCCATCAGGCTGATGGGCAACAGGAAAGCCATGGGTCAAAAGCAGGCTTCTGCCATCGCTTTTTTTACCAAGTCTGACCGGAATACCTGCCAACCAGGGGACAATTGCCCCGTCCAGGGAATTGGGCAGGATAATGGCCAGGTCAAAGGTGTGCTGCCTGATTTCTGCCGCCAGCCTGATCCGGCCGAAAAAACCTTTATGCCGACCATGCCGGTCAAAGGTAATCACCTTGTCAACCCAGTCATGATGTTGGAAAACCTGTGACACCAGTGGATTGGCGAGTACGGTAATTTCTGCCTGCGGAAAGTACTCGCGGATCACCCCCATCGCCGGCAGGGTCATGACGGCATCACCGATCCAGTTTACCGACCGGATGAGAATTCTTTTGAATGCTGTGCGAGATAATGGCTGCATGGTTTCACTTTCAAAAAAAGATTAATATTGCCATATTTCATTCAACTTTAGAAGTATTTTGACAGGGAATAATCCTGCCAACGCTCTAAAATCCTAGAATCATATTGACGTTGGTTCAGCCTTGATGATATTTCTCAACGGAATGAAGCCTTTGCCCACATTATCGCCCTTGCTGGATTCACATGACTTGCCTGAAGGCTATGTCGGCCTTTCAGTCAATGGCACAGCGGCAGTTGTTTGCCAGTGGGCGGCCGATGCTGTCAGGGACATAGTTACCCGGCAAACCCTCCATCAATGGGCTGCCGGTCAGAAGCCTAATGAACAGTTCATGGGGCGCGGCATCAACTACGGGGTACTGCTGCCGGCAGGCAGCCAACCGGGAGCCACAACTACTGTTGTTGTCCGTCGCAACCGCCATGGCGGCCTTTTCAGGACTGTAACGGGAGAGTTGTTCACCGCCCCGTCACGGGCCCCTCTGGAACTGGCAAACTACCTGCGCCTTGCCTCGGCAGGGGTTAACACACCCGAGCTGATCGCCTATGCCATCTACCCTGCGTTTTTCAACCTGGTAAAATGCGATGTTGTCACCAGACGGCTGCCAGCCGGAGGGGACTTCCCGCAGGTGTGGCAACAGACCGGCCCAACCGGTCGGGAACAGCTGCTGGTGGCAGCGGCATCCCTGCTCAGAGACCTGGCCAGGGCAGGCGCCTGGCACGCCGACCTGAACCTGAAGAACATCTATATTGCCGGGCAGGACGCCGACCTGACCCCGTACATTCTCGATATCGACAGAGTCTCCTTTCCTCCGGCCGGTGACATCGCCGCCTGGAACTTTGCCCGTCTCAGCAGATCAGCACGCAAGTGGCAGCGCAGATGGGGACTTGACTTTACCGAAAAAGAAATTGAGCGCCTTGCCGCATATACCAAGGAGATTCACTGATGCGTGTTGCTACAGACCGTGTCTGCATTGTCATGATGAGCGCCATAGGTGACGCTGTCCATGTCCTGCCGGTACTTCACTCTCTCAAACGTGCCAATCCGGCCATGAAAGTCACCTGGATACTGCAGCCAGGCCCGGCAGCGCTGGTACGCGGCCATCATCTGGTCGATGAGATCATCCTCTTCGACCGGAGCAAGGGGCTGCAGGGGTTCATGGACATTCGCAATCAACTGCAGCAGCGTTCATTCGATCTTGCCATCAGCCTGCAGGTCTACCTGAAGGCCAATTTCATCCTGTCGTTCGTACAAGCTCCGGTTAAGCTCGGCTTTGACCGGGCCCGGGCTCGGGACCTGAACTGGCTCTTTACAACCCACAAGATTGACCCAAGGCCGATGCAGCATGTTCAGGATCAGTATCTGGAGTTCTGCAGCTGGCTTGGTGCGCCGACCGAGCCGGTAACATGGGAACTTGGCCCCTGGAACCCCGAAGAGCGCCGCTGGCAGAGTGAGTTTTACGCCGCTATCGACCGCCCTGCTGCCGCCATAGTGGTGGCAACCAGCAAACTGCAGAAAAACTGGCTGCCGGAACGTTGGGCAGAGGTCTGCGACTCACTCTATGCCGATTTTGGCATGCAGCCGGTGCTGGTGGGGGGCAAGAGCCCGGTGGAGATGGAGTTCGAAAAGGTAATCATGGAGAAGGCAACCCACAAGCCGGTAACTGCTTTGGGTAATGGCGGCTTGCGCGGTCTGGTCGGCATCCTTGATGGCGCCACGCTGGTACTCTCCCCTGACACCGGCCCGCTACACATCACTGTAGCCCTGGATCGCCCGGTAATCTCCCTGATAGGCTATTCAAATCCGAAACGCGTCGGGCCGTACCGCAAATTTGCTGATCTGATGATTGATGCCTATGGTGAGCCCGGGGAGGATTATCCCATATCCATGGAGAACCGGACTGACAGAATGCCGCGGATCCAGGTCAGGGATGTGCTTGATAAGATTCAGCACTGGCGCAGTGATTATCAATGAGCCATAAGCGAGCTAATGCTTGCCAGATGTTTTTCGGTGGCACCGGCGTGCTGACGGATCATTTCCCGGCCGTTACTACCCAGCTTGCGCCGCTCGTTCTGATCAACAAGGATGTGCCGCAAGGCAGCCGATAGTTCCGCTTTACTGCCGACCTGAATGCCGGCCTGACAGTCAATAACCAGTGCAGCAATATCCCTGAAGTTTGCCATATATGGTCCGAAAACCACCGGTAGTCCGCATGAAGCCGGCTCAAGAAGGTTATGCCCCCCCTTCGGCACCATGCTGCCGCCAACAAACCCGGCATCGGCAAGACAATACAGCTTCATCAATTCACCCACCGTATCCACCAGCAGCAGCTCACCACTATGCAGAGGGGCGGGGCAGGGGCCGGGGGGCGGGGGGGGG
>VEOV01000058.1 GCA_012026855.1 Geobacter sp. | reverse complement strand
TTAGCAGGCGAGCGCCTTCGACCTACTCGGCCATCTCTCCGTATGAACAGCCCCACTGAAAAAGATATGCAAGCAACTTTCCCAGTGAAGTTTTTGATTACTGGCGGAAGAGGTAGGATTCGAACCCACGTAACTTTCGTTAAACGGTTTTCAAGACCGCCGCCTTCAGCCACTCGGCCACTCTTCCATAATCATGCAGAAAAAACTTTATACCACACCTTAACTGATAAATTCAAGCCCTCCGATGTAGGGACGAAGAATTTCTGGAATCATTATGGAGCCATCCTCCTGCTGATAGTTTTCCAGGATTGCCACCAGGGTGCGCCCGACAGCAAGACCAGAGCCGTTCAGCGTATGCACCAGCTCCGGCTTTGACGACTCATCTTCGCGGAAGCGGATGTTGGCGCGCCGTGCCTGGAAATCGCCGAAAGTGCTGCAGGAGGAGATATCCCGGTAACAGCTCTGCCCGGGCAGCCAGACTTCAATGTCGTAGGTTTTGGCCGCGGAAAAGCCGATATCGCCGGTACAGAGCTCCATGACCCGGTAGGGGAGTTTCAGGAGCTGCAGGACCTTCTCGGCATCGGCCAGCAGTTTTTCCAGTTCTGCTGCGGATTCGGACGGGTGGGCAAACTTGACCAGTTCCACTTTGTTGAACTGGTGCTGCCGGATCAGCCCGCGGGTGTCCTTGCCGTAGGAGCCGGCTTCGCGGCGGAAACAGGGGGTGTAGGCGGTATACTGGATCGGCAGATCGGATTTCTTCAGGATCTCACCGCGGTGGATGTTGGTTACCGGCACTTCGGCAGTGGGGATCAGGAGATAGTCAGGATCCACCAGCCGGAACAGGTCTTCTTCGAACTTTGGCAGCTGACCGGTTCCGGTCATGGTTTCCCGGTTCACCATGAAGGGCGGCAGTACCTCGGTATAACCGTGACTGTCCGTATGGAGGTCCAGCATGAAGTTGATGAGTGCCCGCTCAAGACGGGCGCCGAGTCCGCGGTAGAGTACGAAGCGGGCGCCGGCCAGCTTGGCACCACACTCGAAGTCGAGGATGTTCAGCGCCTCGCCCAGGTCCCAGTGGGATTTCGGTGCAAAGGTGAACCCGGGGAGTTCGCCCCAGGTGCGGACTTCCCGGTTGTCGGCTTCGGATGCGCCCACCGGAATCGCTTTGTCGGGAAAGTTGGGGATGGTCAACAGCAGATTCTGCAACTCGTCGTCAAGCTTGCGCAACTCCTCATCCTGCTCCTTGATCTGTGTTGAGACTGCCCGCATCTGCACGATCTTGTCCTGCACTAGGCTCTTGTCCTTCACCTTGCCGATTTCGTCGGACACTCTGTTGCGCTCGGCTTTCAGGGTTTCGGTCCCCTGCAGGAGCACGCGCCTGCGGCTGTCCAGCTCACGAATTCCCGCAAGGCTCACTCCCGGGCCGCGGCTGCCGAGACGGGCTTCGGCCTCTTCCAGATTTTCTCTGATGTAGCGTATGTCAAGCATGATCAATTCCTTTGCAAATCAAATAATAAGGCATTATCTTGTAGCACTTGCCGTAAGCATAGTCAACCTGTCTGCCATGAGTGCCGCCTCCATGAAACAACTCCGGATATTTTTTCTGCTGCTGTGCCTGCCATCACTGCTATGGGCCGAGCCGGTAACCATCCATGCCGTGGGGGATATCATGCTCGCCGGGAGCGGAGCGAGAGCCTACCGCAAGCAGGGTTACAGCTACCCCTTTGCTGCTGTGAGTGAGCGGCTGCGGCAGGCCGATATTGTCATCGGCAACCTGGAGGCACCGCTGACTACCGGTGGCGAGGAGTTTCTCGGCAAGAAGTTTCGCTTCAAGGTTGAGCCGGCAGCTCTGGAGGCGATTAAGGATTCCGGTTTTACCCACCTTGCCCTGGCAAATAATCATATCCTCGATTACGGTCCCACGGGGCTGCAGCAGACAATCCAGGCCCTTGATGCTGCCGGCGTCGCCTACTTCGGCGCCGGGGCAGACCTTGGTGCTGCCAGAAAAGCCTGGCTAACCGAGGTCAAGGGGGTAAAGATAGCCTTTCTCTCCTATTCACTGGTTTATCCGGAAGAGTTCTTTGCCACCAACAGCAGGGCCGGCACTGCCCCCGGTTACCGGCCGTACTACAGCGAAGATATCAGGCTGGCCAGGAGCAGGGCCGATTATGTCGTGGTTTCTTTTCACTGGGGTGAGGAGGGGGCCAAACAGCCAAAGCCCTACCAGCAGGCCGCTGCCAGAAAGGCCATCGATGCCGGGGCCGACGTGGTGCTCGGACATCATCCCCATGTTCTCCAGGGGGTTGAATATTACGGCAAAGGTGTTATTTTCTACAGCCTGGGGAATTTTGCCTTCGGCAGCATGAGCAGGAATTCCGCCGCCAGCATGATTGCCAGAATTATCCTGGACGACGGTGTCAAAGGGGTGGAGGTCATTCCTCTGGATGTGCTCAACAGCAGGGTCCGGTTTCAGCCTAAAATTCTCAGCGGCAAGCGGGGGCAGGAGGCAGTGGCAGAGATCGGGCGGCTTTCAGAGCCCTTTGGCAGCAGAATAACCTCTGCTGACGAGGGCTATTTCGTAACTGTTCCGCTGGTGTCTACTTCTGACCGTATTCGTCCATGAGCTGCTTGATCTCGTCGTCACTGATCTCCGGCAGCACAAATGCCCCTTCCTTGTCCTTTCTCATGGAGCTGATGCCGGGGTGATGGATCTCAAGGGCGCGCAGCGCCTGTGACTGGCGCTTGACGACCTTCAGGAGCCGGCGGTTCTCATCTTCCAGATCATACTTTTCAATGGCTGACAGAATGGCCTGTTTCAGTTCGATGCTGTTCCACGGCTTGGTAAAGAAGCGGTAAATCTCGCCGCTGTTCACCGCCCGCATGGTGGCATCAATACTGGCATGACCGGTCAGCATGAAGCGGACGCTCTGGGGCGAGATCTCCTTGGCAGCGGCCAGGAAAGAGGCGCCGTCCATGCCTGGCATCCGCTCGTCGGAAATGATCACCTTGAAGGTATGGGAGGCGACCAGGTTAAGCCCCTCTTCCCCGCTCAGGGCGGTCACAATCTCGTAAGGCTCCTCGACAAGTTCCCGCTTCAGGGCAGAAAGCACATTCTGCTCATCATCCACCAACAGTATGAAACTTTTCATATGCCACCCCTTTGATAATAAATTTACACCCCTTCGATGGGGAGGTTTACCCTGAAGGTGCTCCCTTTGCCGACTTCACTCTCCACGTCGATACTGCCTCCGTGGCGCTGCACAATTTCGTAACTGATGGACAGGCCGAGACCGGTGCCGGTGCCCCGCTCCTTGGTGGTGAAAAACGGCTCGAAGATCTTTTCCCGGTTCTCCACCGGGATGCCGCAGCCGGTATCGGTAACAGCGACGCTGACAAGCGGGCCATTGACTCTGGTGGTCACCTTCACCGTCCCCTGCTGTTCGATGGCATGGGCCGCGTTTACCAGGAAATTGAGGAATACCTGCCCCAGCTGCTGGGGGTAGCATCTTACCAGCGGCAGTTCGCCGAAATCCCGCTCCAGTGTTACCTTGTACTTCAGCTCATTCCACGCGATGTTGATGGTCCGCTCCAGGCATTCGTTGATGTCCGCCTGCTCCATTTCGGTCAGGTCTGCCCTGGAGAACCCCTTGAGGTTCTGCACGATCGTCCTGACCCGCATGGCGCCATCATTGGACTCGGCCAGCAGCGCCGGGATATCTTCGAGGAGGTAATCAATTTTCAGTCGTTTCCGGGCTTCGGCCAGCATGGCGACTGCTTCCTGGTCAGGCAGGGTTTTCAGCGCTTCATCCTGCACGGAGACAAACTGGCGCAGCCGGTCAGCGTACTTGCCCAATGTTTCCAGATTGCTGGAGATGAACCCCATGGGGTTGTTGATCTCGTGGGCGACACCGGCAGCAAGCTGGCCGATGGATGCCATCTTCTCCTGCTGCACCATGCGCAGATGGGTTGTCTTGAGATCGTCGTAGGCCCTGGCAAGCTCATCGGAAACCTTTTTTATGGCCGTCATGTCGTGCAGGGCGATAACGGCGCCGTCCTTGTCGGAATAGTTGTACCACCTGACAGCAAACCATCTGCCGGAAGACTCATGGTAGAGGTCTTCAGAACGATTGGTCAACCTGGCCAGGTCCAGCCCGCAGGATGCCAGCAGCTTCAGCCAGTTGAGGCCCAGCAGGTCCTTGTATTCCTCAACGCCGGCAAACCTCAGCAGAGCCTTGTTGCAGCGGAGCAGCTTGCCGTCGGAGCCGACGAGCATGACAATGTCATCGATGCAGTCCATTGTCTGCTCCCACTGGATTTTTGCATAGCGGACCTGCTGGAAGAGGGTGGAGAGCTGCTCATGCTTGGTGATCAGCTCCGCGGTGCGCTGCTGAATGCGCATCTCCATTTCGGAGTTGGCGGCCTGCAGGGAGAGTTGCAGCTGCCTGATGGAGAGATGGGTCTTTACCCTGGCAAGCACCTCTTCTTTTTCAAACGGCTTGATGATGTAGTCAACCCCGCCCACCTCGAAACCGCGCACCTTGCTGGAGGTCTCATCCAGAGAACTGATAAATATGACCGGAATGTCCGCAAAATGGGGGTTTGTCTTTAAAAAAGTGCACAGCTGGTAGCCGTTCATTTCCGGCATTACTACATCGAGGATGATAAGTTCCGGGAGCGCCTGATTGAGAAGCTCGATTGCCCTGGTGCCGGAGTCGGCCTGTGCTACCAGATAACCGGCCTCGCTCAGTATATCCCACAGCTGCCGACGGGTGAGGGTGATGTCGTCAACAATAAGAATTTTGGCTCTGTTGTCTGCTGCAGATAAATTGGCCATAAAAAATCCCGACGTGAATTCAGCAGTCGGGATTAATCATAACACATAATTTCAGACTGTCATTAGTCACTCGATTTCCATCGGTACCTTCTGGAGCCGCTTATAGTAGAAATTCTGCCCGTAAAGCGCTGCCACCGGGTTGTGACCGAGAACCCTGTCCTTGCAGATCAGCGTGGTGGTCGGTGCCTTGGAATGCTTGTTGAAAAGCATGTCATGGCCGACGCAGCGCCCGACAATGATGTTCATGTCGGTTTCCGCCCGGTTACAGAGTTCTGCCTGGGCAATGGGGTTGCAGGCCGGTTCAAAGGTGCCGGGGCGAACCTTGTCTTCTTCGGCAATGCCCAGGCTGTTTTTGTCGATGCTCCCCGCCTTGCAGCAGACAGTCAGAGGCTCCAGTCCCTGGGCCTTGAGGATGGCGGCCAGGTTGTCGGTCTCGGCCAGCAGGCCGATGCAGGTGGCAATGCCGATTTTCTGCCATTTCATCAGCTTTGCCAGGGCAATGGTGTCTTCCACTCTGGTCCATTTGGCAGTGACTACCGCGCTGCCCGGGGTCTTGCTGTAACAGAGTCCCTCGACCCGTGCCGCCACTCTGGCAAGCCGGGCATCTTCGCTATCGCTGTTGTACTCGTTGTAACTTTCTTCAATAATGTCGGCGCCGCTGTCAGAGGGACAGTAGCCGGGCCGCGGCGGCGCGGTTGCCGGATCGCCGCTCCAGCAGTTGGTGGTGCCGTTCTTCTGCCATACCGGGCTGCAGCTGCTGCAGGAAAGCTTGAAATCCTTTTTGTCGCCCATGGGAATGCCTCCTTGGATGTGATGGTTAATTCATTGTCCCGATCTCCTGGATCAGCACGAAGGGGCTGATCACCAGCATGAGAAATTTCTTCCTGGGGGTGGCATCCCAGGCAGTGATCTGTTCGGCCGTCGGCTTGCCGAGCTTGCTGCTGCCAATCCACTCACCAATCTGTACGGCGTCATCAGCGGCGATCCGCTCTGCGGCTTCGGCCAGATCAAGCACGGCTGCTACCGTTATCAATGATCCCCGGTCCAGATGTGGCTTCAGCCACTGCCATTCAGCTTCATCTACGGAGAGCGCCAGCTCTTCCCTTGTTTTTAGATCGCTCATTTTCTCCTCAATAAACGTTTATCGCCAACGCGGATGGTCAGCTTTTCCTGGTCAAAATATTCAAGCAGCGGAATCATGAATTTGCGCGACAGACCGGTGATTTCCCGGAATTCCGTGGGGGTCACCTCTCCTTTAGCCTGCAGATGCTCTGTCAGCCTGGCTCTTATCTGCTGCAGCGGCTCTGGGGCATAAAAGAGGTCGCTGTTTAGTTTGATGGCTCTCTTGTCCCTGGTCAGGGCGTAGAGGTGGTCGAGAGTAAGCTTTTCCGGCAGATCAAAGACAACCGCCAGCTCTTTCAGGGTTGGCGGTTCCTGTCCCCCCTGCTGAAGGGCTGCTGCTATCCGGTCAAGGAGCGTTTCGCCCCCCTCTTGTGACTTTGCCCGTCCCTCCGGCAGGGAGACGGTTTCTTTAAGCGCTGTGACCCGCCCCTCTTTTTCAAGGGAGCTTATCAGCTGCTGGAAAAACCTGGCATCGCTCCTCCTGGGCAGCCTGTTTTTCAGCTCTTCCCGGCCGATACCATCCTTGAGCGGATTCTGCTCCTGATACAGCCTTACTTCCCGGCAGAGATGGGCCTGCAGTTCGACAAAGCTCCCCTTTGCCAGGAAAATCCTTGGCTCACGGGTCATCTGCAGCAGTTCTCCCGTTGACAGGAGCGGTGTCAGCACGGCATCAAGCTTGCGGGTGGTGAAGCCGGTACGGGCCAGCAGTTCTCCATAGGCAATGCCGCTGAACAGGCTGGCCGCGGCCATCTGCAGGATAATCTCTCCGTCTTCTCCACCAGCCATTGCTGAGAGCAGCGCCATGGCTTCAGCCGAGCGTCGCCTGCGCCGCGGCGGGAAAGGGTCGAGGACTCTGCCCCCTCCAGCAGTTGCCTGGGGGGAGTAGCTGCGCAGCACGAACGGGTCTCCCGGCAGGAGCAGGGTCGGTGCGGCCAGACGGAGCTGGGCAAAGGCCTCATCCCCCGGTTCCAGGCTGTTCCGATCCACCAGGATTACCTCAGCCCCCACTTCCGAGGTCGCCGTATGCAACCTGAGCCTGGCGCGGTGTTTGACCCCTTTTGCTGCCGTGGCCAGCAGCCGCAGCCGGATGTCGGCACATTTCGTGGTGCTGAACATGCCCCGGGGAACCAGCGTATCGCCCCGGGTAATGTCGCTGTGCTCAACCCCCTGGATATTGACCGCCAGCCGCTCACCGGCCTCACCGCAGTCAACCTTGCCCCCATGGGTCTGGATGCCCCGCACTCTGCCGGTGAGGCCAGCAGGGAGGATCTCCAGTTCGTCGCCAACCCTGATGGTGCCGGACAGGAGGGTGCCGGTCACGACCGTACCGAAGCCGGTGACAGTAAAGACCCGGTCAACCGGCAGGCGGAAAGCCCCTTCGCGCTTTTTGGCGCTGCAGGTGGCGGCAAGTTTTACCAGTTCGTTCCGCAGATCATCAAGTCCGAAGCCTGTTTTCGCGGACACCGCCACCAGCGGCGCATTCTCCAGGAATGACCCGGCCAGGTAGTCCCGTAGCTCTTCCTGCAGCAGCTCGAGCCACTCCCGGTCAACCAGGTCTGACTTGGTAATGGCGACCAGGCCGTTTTTGACCCCCAGCAGCTGGCAGATATCCAGATG